>NZ_CEEDCH010000004.1:0-137356 GCF_979253435.1 Buttiauxella sp. AC142 | reverse complement strand
ATGATTTTCTTGCAGTGCATAGCGGTATTAATTTTCAAGCTTGGCGTTTACGATATGATGGGACTTTAACCCACAGTGACAGTGACAGTGACAGTGAAGACAGAGTTGACCAGGATAATGGCACTCATTGGAATAATCTGAATACATACCTACAGCGCAACTTTAATGTTTTACAAGGTGCGCAGATGACACTGGGCCAATATACAACGCCTGGGGACGTTTTTGAAAGTATACAATTTACTGGGGCACAATTCGCATCTGATGACGATATGCTGCCAGATTCTATGCAGAATTTTGCACCGACTATTACTGGTATTGCGCGAACAACATCCCTCCTTACTGTCCGGCAAGGAGGGAATGTTGTTTATCAAACTACAGTTGCTCCCGGACCTTATTCGATCAACGATTTATATTCGCTTGGAGGTAGTGGGGACCTGCAGGTAACAATAAAAGAAAGTGATGGTCAGACAACAGAATATACTGTCCCTTTTAGCACGTTACCCGTACTGCAACGTGAAGGACGATATAAATTCAGCCTGACTGGGGGTGAATATCGGACAGGTAATAATGATACAGAAACACCACAATTTCTTGAAGGCACGTTGAGTGCAGGTCTTCCTGCAGAGTTTACTTTGTATGGCGGAGCACAGTACGCAGATAATTACGCATCTTATATGCTTGGTGTAGGCCGCGATTTTGGATATCTTGGTGCTGTTTCGGTTGATAGTAATTATGGGCATGCAGAATTTGATGATGCAACAAAAACAGGAACTAAAAATCGCTTCCAATATCAGAAAGAAATAACCGCGACAAATTCTACTGTAAGAGCAGCCGTAACTAACTATTCTTCAGACTATTATTCATTTTCAGATCGACAGGATTACAAATCTACATCAGGGTCGGATATAGAGATTTACGACCGTACTCATAACAGAAAGAATGAATATAGTGCATCATTGACTCAGACACTTCAGGACTGGGGTTCTTTGTCCCTGAGTGGATATGTTCGTAGTTATTATGATACTAATGATGAAGAAAAAAACTGGCAAACATCATATGCAAATAGTTTTTATGGCGTTAATTATACCTTGGCCTATTCTGAAAACGATAATGCCGGCGCGGGTGATAAGGATAAGCGTTTTTCACTGAATATTTCGGTACCATTAGATCGTTTCCTCAACAATAGCCATATGTGGCTTAATTATAACATGAACACTGAGGCGAATGGCAGAACATCCAATCTTGTTGGTCTAAGTGGGACAACACTGGAAGACAACAATCTCAATTATTCAGTGTCACAAGGCTACAGCTCTGGTGATGACGAATCAGGCTCTTCTGGCCTTGCCAGCGCTGATTATAAAGGACGATATGGTGAGGGAAATATTGGTTACAGTTACGATCCTGATTCTCGCCAGATGAATTATGGGCTACAGGGCGGGATATTATTACACACTAATGGCGTTACATTATCGCAACCAATGAACGATACTGTAGTTCTGGTTAAGGCGCCGGGTGCAAGTAATGTGAAGGTAGAGAATAATACAGGTGTACGTACTGACTGGCGTGGTTATACAGTTGTGCCATATGCACAGCCTTACAGGAAAAACAGAGTTTATCTTGATACGAGAAGTTTTGGTGAAAATGTTGATATGGATAAGAACATTAATTATGTCGTACCGACTAAAGGTGCTGTTGTATTAGCTAAGTTTGCCACTCGGGTAGGAAAGCGAGCATTGTTTACGATCCATGATCAACAAGGCAAACCATTACCATTCGGATCTATCGCAAGTTTACATGCCGAGGATACTGAATCTTCGGGGATAATTGATGAAAATGGTACTGTTTATCTGACAGGGCTACCAGATTCGGGCGAGATTGCAATTCAGTGGAGCAATAGTGGTCATTGTACGGCAAACTATCATCTGTCCGCAGCAGGAGAGCAAGCACTTGTGCAAAAAACGCTCACCTGTAAGTAACAAGGAGTTTTTTAAATGAAAAAGTTCCAAATATCCATTATTGCAGTGAGTCTTTGTGTTATTAGCCCAGTATGTTTGGCTGCAGGTTGTGAAATATCGGGTAGTCCAGTAAATGAAACTATTGATACCGGTGATATTCTGGTTCAGCGTGATTCGCCAGTTGGAAGTGTATTGTATAGGAAAGTAATAGCAGGCTCTGGCACTACCATTGGGTCTTGTAGTGATGGCTCATATGTTAAATCTATTAGGATAGACAACTTGCAACGTATGAATGGTGCAAGCGAGTTATTTCAATCAGGAATTGAGGGGGTAGGGATAAAGCTTCAGTCAGGGGAAGGGGTCTTAACAGACTCATTAGATTCCTCGAGGAGTGGGCCTACTACTCTGAAAGACGAAGATAATATAGTTTTTAGCCTCATCAAAACAGGACCAGTATCCCCAGGGCCGCTTCTACCTCAAGAATTGTTGCGTATCAGCTATTCTTCTGAGGGGGGGGCTCTGTGGTAGCCAAGGATATTACACTTTCAGGTGGTATTATCAATCAGGCCTCTTGTCAGGTACAAACACCATCTGTTGTTGTGCCTATGGGAACTGTTGACAGAAAACTGCTTAAAGGGATGAACAGTACTGCAGGTGTGCGTGATTTCCAAATTGGCCTTGATTGCAGCAAAAATACAAATGTTAATATTACATTTGTACCACTAACAAAACAAACAGTGAGTACTCAAGGCCTCAAAGGGGTTATTGAACCGGACTCTGTAGATGGTAACTCTAGTGGGGTGGGTATACAGTTAATGTATGGCGGTGCTCCTGTTGATTTCAATATTCTTACCCCAATCGGGAAAACTGAAAGTGATGGTAACTATAGTATCCCTTTACAGGCAAGGTATTTTCAATTTTCAGAACAAGTGAAACCGGGAACAATTAACGCTATGGTTGCATTTACTATGACATATCAATGATGTTGTTATTTTGCTAACAGTTTTCATAGTCACATCTATATATGCATGGTCACCCGTAACTAATTATTACGGGTGTAAAAACATATTCCTGTCTACTCTATCTTTGATGTAATATTAAGGTGGTAAGAAGCCAATATCTCTGTGAGTAATATTCTTTACTTATCTGCACGTTAAGTTGTTTTGATTATGTAAATATCCATAAGAAAAGCCGATTTATTTTTATAGCGCCCCCGACATACTGATCCTACCCACGTAATGTGGACACGGCCCTAAGCGAGGTTCTGGTTTTCAAACTGTTCCGGACTGAAGCCACCACACGCACTGTGAAGACGCCAGCGCTTGTCATCGCACTCGATATAATTAAACACCGTCGTTCGCATTATTTCCCAGCTGATAAAGCGTTCACCGTGGATACATTCCACCTTCAGCGGATGAAAGAAGCTTTCCACGCAGGCATTGTCATAACAGCAGTTATCTGCTGACGACGCAGACGCCACGCATACCAGCCGCTGCGGGCGACCCGCAGTACCCGGCACATGGCTTTGACGCTGAGCTCAGCCCGATGATTTTCAATGAAGACATCCTTCATTTCAGGCGCTTCGCGAAGTATGTCGCGGCCATTCTGGAGAATGGCCAGCTCCTCTGCCTGTTCTGCCAGCTGGCGCTTAAGACGGGCAATTTCAACGGACATTTCCTGCTCACGTTCGGAAGAGCTGCGGGCATTGTTAATCTTACTGCGCCATGCGTAGAGCGTAAGCGTACAGCGAGAACCGTCTGGTCATAATCTGATTCATCCGACAAAGTGGTGTACACCAAATAGTGGTGGGAACCAAAGTGTCAGATATGCAGAAAAATGTGACTTCCGGCAGGCGTAAAGGCTGTCCTAATTATCTTCCCGAATTTAAGCAACAGCTCGTTGCAGCTTCCTGTGAACCCGGCGTGTCGATATCAAAACTGGCGCTTGAAAACGGCATCAACGCCAATCTGTTATTTAAATGGCGCCAGCAGTGGCGCGAGGGAAAGCTGCTATTACCTTCCTCTGAGAGTCCTCAGCTACTTCCTGTGACTCTCGATGTCACCGCCGTACAGCCAGAACCGCTCGCAGAGGCTCCTGAGGCCCTCATTATCAGCTGTGAGGTAACGTTCCGGCACGGGACGCTTCGCCTCAACGGCACTGTCAGCGAAAAGCTCCTGACTCTGCTGGTACAGGAACTTAAGCGATGATCCCGTTACCTTCAGGGACCAAAATCTGGCTGGTTGCCGGTATTACCGACATGAGAAATGGCTTCAACGGCCTGGCTGCAAAAGTGCAGGCGGCGCTGAAAGATGACCCGATGTCGGGGCACGTCTTTATCTTCCGGGGACGCAGTGGCAGTCAGGTCAAACTGCTCTGGTCCACCGGCGATGGTCTGTGTCTGCTGACGAAACGACTTGAACGCGGCCGCTTCGCCTGGCCGTCGGCCCGTGATGGCAAAGTGTTCCTGACGCCAGCGCAGTTGGCGATGCTGATGGAAGGCATCGACTGGCGACAACCTAAGCGGTTGCTGACCTCCCTGACCATGCTGTAAGCCTGTTTATCCTGGTTGTTGCAGAATAACCCTGGTAAAATACAGGGTTATGAACGACACCTCTTCTGACGATATCCTTCTACTGAAACAGCGCCTGGCCGAACAGGAGGTGCTGTTACAGGTCTTGCAGGAAAAGCTGGCTTCCCGTGAACGCGAAATAGACCATCTACAGGCACAACTGGATACACTTCGCCGCATGAACTTCGGCAGCCGCTCAGAAAAAATATCCCGCCGTATCGCACAGATGGAAACTGACCTGAACAGGCTTCAGAAGGAAAGTGACGTTCTCACAGGCCGGGTTGATGACCCTGCGGTTCAGCGGTCACTTCACCAGACCCGCACCCGGAAACCGTTCCCTGAATCACTTCCTCGTGATGAAAAGCGTCTGTTGCCAACTGAGCCCTGCTGCCCGGGTTGTGGTGGGTCGCTGACTTACCTTGGTGAAAACGCAGCCGAACAACTGGAGCTGATGCGCAGCGCGTTCCGGGTTATCCGCACGGTACGGGAAAAGCACGCCTGCACAAAATGCGATGTTATCGTTCAGGCGCCCGCACCTTCGCGTCCCATAGAGCGGGGCATAGCCGGACCTGGGCTGCTGTCGCGCGTACTGGCATCAAAATATGCAGAGCACACGCCACTGTATCGGCAGTCAGAGATCTATGCCCGCCAGGGTGTGATACTGAGTCGCTCTGTGCTGTCGGGCTGGGTGGATGCATGCTGCCGGTTGTTGTCACCGCTGAACGAAGCCCTTCTGGACTACGTACTGACCGATGGAAAACTCCACGCTGATGATACGCCGGTTCCAGTGCTATTGCCGGGCAATAAAAAGACGAAAACCGGGCGGTTGTGGACATACGTACGTGATGATCGTAACGCAGGGTCAGCGCTGCCGCCTGCAGTGTGGTTCGCTTACAGCCCCGACAGAAAAGGACTCCACCCGCAGACACATCTTGCCGGCTTTAGCGGAGTGCTGCAGGCAGATGCATATGCCGGGTTCAACGAGCTGTACCGCGCTGGCCATATAAAGGAAGCGGCCTGCTGGGCTCATGCCCGTCGCAAAATCCACGATGTTCACGTTCGGACGCCATCGGCAACAACAGATGAAGCTCTGAAGCGTATCGGACAGTTTTACGCCATCGAGGCAGGCATAAGGGGAATGCCTGCAGAACAGCGCCTTGCCGAACGGCAGCTAAAAACGAAACCACTGCTGACATCACTGGAAAGCTGGCTGCGTGAAAAAATGAAAACCTTGTCCCGACACTCAGAGCTGGCAAAGGCGTTCACCTATGCACTGAACCAGTGGCAAGCGTTGACGTACTACGCAGACGACGGCTGGGCTGAAGCGGATAACAACATCGCGGAGAATGCACTGCGGATGGTCAGTCTGGGCCGTAAAAACTACCTGTTCTTCGGCTCTGACCATGGTGGTGAGCGCGGAGCGTTGCTGTACAGCCTGATAGGGACGTGCAAACTGAACGGAGTGGATCCGGAGCGCTACCTTCACCATATTCTTGATATTATCGCGGACTGGCCGATAAACCGGGTCAACGAACTGCTACCGTGGCGCATCACACTGCCTGTGGAATAACCTTCATCGTCAATACGGTTCTCGGCGTACGCTTACCGTAGAGCTGGGATTCGTACAGGCTGAATTCCCGGGCAGCACAGCAACACCGATACGTTCAGCAAGCTTCAGGGCTTCGTTACGGAATTCAGGCGTATGCTGTTTGCGGGGTTTCTTATTGGTTGATGCTGATTTTGTCATGAGTCACCTCTGGTTGAGAGTTTACTCACTTAGTCGTGTGTCCACTATTCGCGGGTAGGATAAAACTACACCTTTCAAAATCCGCTCATAAAGCTATGAGCATGGCAATACGTCTGGGGAGTATTATCTAGGCACAGCAAACCCTGCCTGATGCTGGTCAGGAATTGGAGCACCGCTTAATCCAGTTCCTCAGAATTGTGCAGCAACATGAAGGCGCTCGTTTATTTGGCATCTGCTAACAATGCCGCTTTCATCAGCAACAAAACGGTGCCCCTTACTGTGGTTCAATGTAGGAAGCGGTCCCTGTCGCTGAAATCACTCAGATTTGTCGTGAATACTCGCATGACTAGGGCATAAAGCGCTTCCTGTTAATCACTTAGATATGTAATCCCAGAGCCTTGGCTACCCCTGCACCGTATTCAGGATGTACTTGCGCAAAAAGACAAACCTGCCGTTTCTGGATATTTTCCGGGGCCTGAGATAAGTCATCAGCAATCCGCTTAAACATGCGTTGATGTTCTGCCTGACTCAGACGAACAAATAACGCACGGGGCTGACTGAAATAGTCACCATCGTCGCGGTGATCCCAATGATCTGCCGGGCTGGTAATACTCAAGGGAGGCTCTTTAAAACGGGGTTGTTCTTGGAAGGCGCCAAAACTATTAGGCTCATAGGTCACGCCATTACCGCTGTTGCCATCAACGCGCATCGCCCCATCCCGATGATAATTGTGGAATGGGCATTTGGGCGCATTGACTGGGATTTGAAAATAGTTCACTCCTAAGCGATACCGTTGGGTGTCACCGTATGAAAACAGACGCCCTTGCAGCATTTTGTCCGGGGAAAAACCAATACCCGGAACGATATTGGCTGGGTTCAAAGCGGCCTGTTCAACGTCCGAGAAATAATTGTCGGGATTTTTGTTTAATTCAAAATACCCGACTTCATGTAATGGATAATCGGCGTGCGGCCAGACTTTGGTTAAATCAAATGGGTTGAAAGGGCTATGTACCGCTTCATGTTCCGGCATTATTTGCACAAACAATGTCCATTTCGGGAAGTTGCCAGAATCAATGGCATGAAAAAGATCCCTCTGAGCGCTTTCTCTGTCGTTACCGATCAATTCCTGCGCTTCATCATCCATCAGATTCTTAATACCTTGCTGGCTGCGGAAATGGAATTTAACCCAGAAACGCTCATTTTCGATGTTGATAAAACTGAACGCATGGCTACCAAAACCATGCATATGGCGATAGGACTTCGGGATACCCCGATCGCTAAAATCAATCGTTATCTGGTGCAGTGTTTCAGGTGATAAAGAGAAGAAATCCCATTTATAGGTAGGATTGCGGAGATTAGTACGAGGGTCACGTTTAACGACATGATTTAAGTCCGGGAATTTCAGCGGGTCACGTAGATAGAACACAGGGGTATTATTACCTACCAGATCCCAGTTACCTTCAGCAGTGTAGAATTTCATGGCAAAGCCACGAATATCCCTTTCTGCGTCCGCAGCCCCACGTTCACCTGCTACGGTAGAAAAACGAATAAACATATCGGTTTTCTTTCCAACAGCTGAAAAAATACTGGCTCGGGTATACTTTGTAATATCATGTGTAACGGTGAAAACACCGAATGCGCCTGAACCTTTAGCATGCATGCGACGTTCTGGTATCACTTCTCGATCAAAGTGTGCCATTTTCTCAAGGAACCAGACATCCTGCAGCAGAGCAGGCCCTCGCTCCCCGGCAGTCAGAATATTGTTATTATCGACAACAGGCATACCTGCCGCCGACGTCAGTTTTTTATTTTCCATAATCACTCCTGAGTATCTTATTAAGGTCAATTTCAAGGCCGAGGAATGTGCTCTAACTCGTTAATCAGTTTTTCACCGTCTGGATTGCGAGAGTCAAGATCACCAACTGGTCGATTCTTATGAGTAAGAATGAAACTATATGTTTTCATACAGACTACTACATTTAAAATGTTTTTAATCAGCGAGTTACATTTTGCATGACCCTGATACTTGTAGGTCTATTTTCGGTCTATTTGATAGCTTACAGCTAAATATACCTTATAGCTCTAACTTTGGCCTAGGTTAAACTCTACATTGTCACAAATCAATGAGCATGTTCGGGAAAACAGCAGGTGAAATTTTCGACCAGATCCGCGCACTGATACATTCGGGTGTTCTTCTTCCTGGTGCGGCACTACCTCCTGTCAGAGAATTAGCGAATAAACTCGTTGTAAATCGCAATACAGTAGTACGGCATACAAACGTCTGACCGACGCAGTGTAAGCACACCCGTTTTAGTTCCACACACTTTTTGAGATTTCCGTCTTCTCAGCCATCAACCGGTATTCTTCCGGCGTCAGGTTATTCAGGGATTCATGGGGCCGCTCACTGTTGTATTCATTCAGCCAGCGTTCCGTTATTTCCCGTGCTTTATTCAGGATTCTGAACAGATAAAAATCCAGTATTTCGGTCCGGTACGTCCGGTTAAAGCGTTCGATAAAGGCATTCTGCGTCGGCTTACCTGGCTTAATAAAGTCCAGCATCACGCCATGATCCTCAGCCCATTGTGCGAGAGACAGTGATACCAGCTCCGGTCCGTTATCCATCCGCATCTTCAGCGGATATCCACGGTTTGCCACTATCCTGTCCAGCACCCACACAACCCGCTGCGCCGGGATATTCAGGTCAATTTCGATGGCCAGAGCCTCGCGGTTAAAATCATCCACGACGTTGAAAGTCCGGAAACGCCGGCCACATGTCAGTGCGTCGTGCATAAAATCAATCGACCAGCTTTGGTTGAGTGCTTCCGGCGTTGCCAGCGGAGCTGGATTGCGCACCGGCAGACGTTGTTTACCCTTACGACGAAAATTCAGTTTCAGCAGACAGTAAATCCGGTGTACACGCTTGTGGTTCCAGACGTGCCCCTGCCTGCGAAGCACCTGAAAAAGCTTCTTAAATCCGTATCGCGGATAGCGTTCTGCCAGTTCAGTCAACGCCAGGATAACCGGTTCATCACGCCGGGTATCGGGCTGATAAAAATACACCGTCGCTGCTCAGCGATACGGTCCTGCATGCTTGGCGGATGCTGATGGAAAATTGTGCAGTCAGATAGCAGACAAGCTCCCGCTTTATCGCTGGTTTTAAAGCTTTTTTTCGATAACGTCCTTCAGCGCCCGGCATTCCAGACTCAGATCGGCAAACATCTGTTTGAGACGACAATTTTCGTCCTCAAGGTCTTTGATTTTTTTGATATCAGCGGCTTCCATCCCGCCATACTTTACTTTCCAGTTGTAGTACGACGCCTCCGATATTCCGGCTTCGCGGCAGACATCCTTGACCGTACGTCCGGCTTCAACAGACTTCAGAACGGCGATGATCTGGTGCTCGGTGAATCGGGCTTTACGCATGTCGATCTCCTCAGGGGGACATAATCAGTATGTCGGAAGATCTCTAAAAGTGGATGGTTCGTTTTACCGGGATACTTACAGTTCCATCTATCAGGGCTTTCTTTTATGTGATGATCAATAAATAACTACACCTAAAAAATAATACTCCCACCAATAAAAACTAAATAAAATTACCTAATTACGGTCACGGCTAATAGCACAAATACCTAAAACAAAATTCATCAATTCCAAATTTTAAGCACAAAAAGATTAAAAACTCACCCAAGGTCCACTCATTATGTATGGGTCTTTCATTGGAATGGGGCAGACATTGAGTATTAAATTAAAACTCATTACTACAGCGATAATTGCAGCAGTAATTGGCGGGATGGTTGGAATAAGTAGCAGCAATAAGGATTTTTCAGATTGCCGCGTCGCAACAACAGACTACAACGACTCGATATTACAGAACGATGGGAAGCCACAGCATTTGCAAAGACAAAACGAAACGTTTGAGCTTTACAAAATACAGTGTCTAGAAAAATAGCAAATTCAGCCCTCCGAGTAAGGGGGAATTGATGAGGTTTTTGTATGCAACAACTGAAGTATTTGGGTGTGGCTTTCATGATTTTTTTAGGGGTGGATACTGCTCACGCTTATGGTATCAACGGAAAGACGGCTTTGATGTGTGATGCAAAGGACGGCACTGAGTATGTGATTAACGCAGCAGCTTTCCCTCAAGTGATTCAAGTGAATAGTGACTATGTGAATTTGTCAAAAGTTTCAAAAGATAAGGATGGTTTTCGGCACTATTTCTATTCGGGTGGGCGTGTGGAGCAGCCGGATGAACTTGCCATAAAAGGACAGGCCGTCTTTATGAAGGGAACAGGACAAATAATGCCCTGTAAATAACAATATCAACCAATCATCTTCGGGGGATTAATGGCCAGGGTTGATGGAATTGAAAAAGATAGGGCACGAGAGGAGAAGTGGAAGGTGATTCCAACATTAATGATAGTGATTATCGCTTTATGCATTTGGTTAAATCGAGTGTACGAGAAAAAGGCCACGTTCGAGAAGCAGTTGATAGCGTTACAAGCCGTTGCTGAGGGGGATTGCCTGTGTGCATTCGACGCTACTAAGCGAGAATTGCTTCTGATGACAATGGATAGGGACATTTATAAGGGCATGCTTGATAGCCGCATTAAAGATGATGTTGAGTTATTCGATGCGACCAATAAGGAAATACGTGAGCTTAAGAGCATCATCAGGGAGTTGGAGAGATTTATTGCAGATGAAGGAATAGAGATTGAATGGATAGAACTGGCAGCGGAGCAAGATTTGCAATTCACAGATGTTAAAAAGCAATTCATTAAAAAATAAAAATGCAATCCTCTTCGGGGGATTTTTAATTGGTGAGGTTTGTATATGGAGTGGTGGCAATCTATATCTCTGGTTGTGGGGATGGTGTGTCTCGGAGTGCATATCTATAGTGAGGCCGGATATGTGGCCTGATCCTACCCACGAATAGTGGACACACGACTAAGTGAGTAAACTCTCAACCAGAGGTGACTCATGACAAAATCAGCATCAACCAATAAGAAACCCCGCAAACAGCATACGCCTGAATTTCGTAACGAAGCCCTGAAGCTTGCTGAACGGCCGCTGCCCGGGAACTCAGCCTGTACGAATCCCAGCTCTACGCATGGCGCAGTAAGATTAACAATGCCCGCAGCTCTTCCGAACGTGAGCAGGAAATGTCCGTTGAAATTGCCCGTCTTAAGCGCCAACTGGCAGAACAGGCAGAGGAGCTGGCCATTCTCCAGAAGGCCGCGACATACTTCGCGAAGCGCCTGAAATGAAGGATGTCTTCATCGAAAATCATCGGGCTGAGTTCAGCGTCAAAGCCATGTGCCGGGTACTGCGGGTCGCCCGCAGCGGCTGGTATGCGTGGCGTCTGCGTCGTCAGCAGATAACTGCTGTTATGACAATGCCTGCGTGGAAAGCTTCTTTCATCCACTGAAGGTGGAATGTATCCACGGTGAACGCTTTATCAGCCGGGAAATAATGCGAACGACGGTGTTTAATTATATCGAGTGCGATGACAAGCGCTGGCGTCTTCACAGTGCGTGTGGTGGCCTCAGTCCGGAACAGTTTGAAAACCAGAACCTCGCTTAGGGCCGTGTCCACATTACGTGGGTAGGATCACTGTACGTCAACTTTTGCTATACGATACTCTTACTCAAACGGATTATCTTACAATATGATCAACTCTTTGGTTACTTAACCAATGCCTCACAATATATAAAAGTGATCGTCAAATTTTCTCATGTCTCATTATGGATGAGATATGATTTATCATTGTCCTAACTATATTATTACACTCTTGGGCCTCAGGTATGTAATAAAAAGGTAAAGACTATGAGATTTACTTTAGGACCTTCACTGTTAACTATTCTAATTTTAACAGCATTTGGTGCGCAGGCTGAAACAACGGGCAATAATACAGCAACAATGAGTTTCACGGGTGAAGTCTTACCAACACAAGATAACTGTTCTATAGCCGCTCCAGCGACATTGGACTTGGGAAATGTTGATTTAGTCCCGCTCGAGAAAATGACGCCTGCGTCTGAAACCTCAGATGCCAAAGCGTTCACGGTAGAAATTTCAGGCTGTGGTGTTGGCCAGAGAGTACAACTGCATTTTAATGCAGAAGAAGATTCAAATAATCCTTCCATTATCGCTAATTCAAGTGCTGCTGGAAATGCAGTACATGCGGGAGTTGTAATTCATGAGCATGCGATTGATGGGAGTGTAAGTCTTATCAGTCCTGAAGATGGTGTGTCATCTGAAAGTCTCATCGGTGACGATGGTCAAGATGTGAAACATTTTACTGCGAATATCAGTTCAGAGCAGAATGGAATGAGTATTGTCGCAGGAAAGATTGCAGTTACTGCAACAATGACATTGGAAACAATTTGAATTGTAGTTGTTAGAAGCTTGCTAGATAAACATATTAATTAAATTAGGAGTGGTTTATTTTATGAAGAAGACATTTAAATTAGCATTGTTATCATCTTTGATGCTTTCGGCGGCTGGTTCATTCGCAGCAGCACCAACAGCAAATATGACGTTTACAGGTGTAATTACGCCAACCGTAGATAATTGTTCAATCAATGCCCCTGCGACTTTGGATTTAGGAGCAGTCTCAATTAATGATATTAGTGGTGTTGAGCCTGCCAGTGAGTATAAATCAACAGCATTCACCGTAAATGTATCTGGTTGTACAGAAGGGCAGCATGTGCAAATCCATCTGAACGCTACTCCAGATTCAGTCAATAACCAAATGTTGGCCAATGCCGAGGGAACAGGTAATGCTGCATATGCTGGCGTTGCTGTTCATGAACATGTTGGGGGCGCGATTACACTTATTGACCCGAGTAACGGTGCTGCTACAGAAGACATTGTCGATAATAGCGGGAATGTATCCCATGCTTTCACAGCAAGTATTACGCCTGTTCAGGCAGGTCGCGGGGTAGCACCCGGTACTATTTCGGTAGCTGCAACATTAACTCTCGAAGCTATTTAATTTAGTCAGGAAGATCTAAATCCGGCAACCTGATTGAAAAATATTGGCATCAGAGATTATGGTGGCATTGTTTGAAATATCTCATTATGCCGATATAATAGATTCATAAGACCGGTAGCATTATGCTATCGGTCAAATACTCTATGGGTGTATGTTATGATTAAAGTATATAAAACCCTCCCGCTACTACTTCTTTCTGGCTATGCAACCATAATATCAGCAGCAGTTGATCTTAGTTCATCAAGGGTTATCTATCATGCTGAGAATAGTGGTGAAGACATCCGTGTGAAGAATAATAGCACGTCTCCATATTTAGTGCAGACGTGGGTCGACTCTGGCCCTAAGAAAAAGGACACACCATTTGTTACTGCGCCCCCCCTTTTTAGACTGAACGCAACTAATGAAAGCAAAATAAGTATTATGTATATTGGAGAAGGATTGTCTAAGTCCGAAGAAACACTATTTTGGTTAAACGTTAAATCAATTCCTTCTGTGAATGAGAAATTAAGCAAGAACAAAGTCATTTTTGCCGTTAATCATAGGATAAAACTAATCTTCCGCCCGGAGGGTCTCTCAGGTGATTCAGCAATTGCAGTAAAAAATGTCTCATGGAAAAAAGTCACCGCTGATACATTGGAAGCAACAAATAATTCACCTTTTTATGTGACACTGAATCAAGTCATTATCAACGGGGAAACTGTTCCGATATCTCTCGAGCCAGATAATTCAACACTTGCTCCCCATAGCTCACATACCTATTCTGTACATTCTGCATTACATGAACACCCTAATATTATTTGGCGTGCGATTAATGATTCAGGTGTTCAGTCAGAGTTGTTCAAGAAGACAATTTAAAGGCCTGTAGAAATTATACTTTATGCTCGACAATACCCAACAATCTCTAAATCTATTTCTTCTGAAGATAATAATAGTAGGCGGGGGAGGGCTAATCTCGTTAGGGTCTATAGCTGACGACTACTTTGATCCGTCTTTGCTGGAAACGGTAAACCATGTTGCACCAATGACAGATTTAACATCATTCACTAAAAATGAGCAGTTGCCAGGAAAATACCGGGTCAAGATTGATATTAATAATCTTTTTTTCGAGCAGCGTATTGTCAATTTCATGCAAGGAACTAATGGGAAACTCACTGCATGTTTCACTCTAAGTGAGTATGTTGAGATGGGGATCGATATTCATTCATCTTTACTAAATAGTAGTAGAGGTAAAGAATTTTCAGGTTCATGTCTGCCATTATCAGAATTTGTTCATGGGGGGGCGGAAGAGTTTGACTTCTCTGATTTGCATTTAAGACTTTCAATCCCGCAAATCGCCTTAACGCAACAAGTAAAAAATGATGCACCTGAACGATTATGGGATGAAGGCATTAATGCATTTACATCAGATTATCGTCTTAACGGATCGTTAAAACATCCAGAAGGAGGTGCTGTATTTTCAACGGGCAGTGAAAATGACTTATTTCTCGACTGGCGTAATGGGTTCAATTTTGGAGCATGGCGCGTAAGGAATTATTCATCTTGGTCTGATGAAAATAACTGGAGTAACTTATCTACTTATATCGAGCGTTCAATTCACTCACTAAAAAGTGAGTTGACTATTGGCGATTTTTCTACGTCTCAGAATCTATTTGATAGTATATCTCTTCGTGGAATACAGTTATCTTCTGACCCATTAATGCTTCCTGAAAGTATCAACGGTTTTGCACCAATTATCCGTGGCATAGCGAAAAGCAACGCACAAGTCACAGTCAGAAATGCCGGGAATATTTTGTATCAGACCAATGTGCCCCCGGGGCCTTTTGCACTAACTGATATCGTCCCCGTATCAGATGGTGGTGAGCTAGATGTTATAATTAAAGAAGCTAATGGTTCTGAAACCAGATACAGCGTTCCCTACGCAACAGTACCTTTGTTACAGCGGACTGGGCAAATGAATTTTGGTATTGCTCTAGGTCAATATCGTCAAAATCCACAATCGAGTCACCCTTATATACTGCAAAATAGTCTAGCATATGGTCTACCATTCAATCTTACTGCTTTGGGGGGAGCTCAAGTCAGCGACAGTTATCGGGCTTTGAGCCTAGGCTTAGGTCTTGATGCTGGAGTTTTCGGAGGTTTCTCGATTTCTATAGTGCATGAAAGAACTGCTCCTTCATATAATAATACCCGGTCTAGCGGGAAATCCATCAGTATTGATTATGCTAAAGAAATAGGAATTAGTAATACGACAATCCAAGTTAATAATAAGTATTTTGATGGTGATTATTTGTCATTTCAGGATTCTCAAAATATTAATATTAGCGATAATCGTCCCAAAAATCAGCGAGCAATAAATGTCAACCAACCGATCGATGATAGAGGAGATAGTCTCTTTCTGACCTTAAACAGAACAGATTATCAGACATCTGCGGACCATTTATATCAGGCGGGATTCAATGGTTCTATCCATGGTGTTAGTTATACGTTTTCATTGAGTGAAACTAAATCTTCAGAAGAACGAGACTGGGATAAGCAAGTTGCATTGAATATGTCAATTCCATTTTCGATATTCTCACTATCGCAGGTTGATAACGATACAGGAAATGTTTCATATATGATTACCACTGATAATGAAGGATCAACATCTCAACAACTATCGCTGTCGGACTCTTTGAATGATGATAACACTTTGACCTATTCGGCAACAGCTGGATATGCTAATGATGGAAGTGCTTCAACAGGGGCCGTGAATGTGTCTAATAAAGGTCTGAAGGCAGAGGAGTCCATTGGTTATAATATAGATGGTAAGCAAAGAGAATTGACTTATGCTATTTCAGGTGGGCTGATTGCCCACTCGGGTGGAGTAACTCTTCATCAGTACTCAGAAAGCGCCTCTGCTCTAATTAACGTTCCTGGCGGTAAGGGTATTGGTGTGTCAAATACGTCGGGTATTGCAATAGATGATTATGGGTATGCTGTGCTACCCGATATTTCCCCATATCGTAGAGATGAAGTTAATCTTATTTTACCAACTGAAGAGGTGAGTAATGTGGATATACCAAATCTTTCTGAAAGTGTAGTGCCAACAAAAGATGCAATCGTATTAGTGAACTTCTCTACTCATATCGGACGTAAGGTAATCGTGACTTTGAAAAGTGATAGATTCACAATCCCCTTCGGTACAAGAGTCTCGTTCAATAATAAAAATACTAATTTTTATGTGGCAGACCGTGGGTTGGTTTTTGTTACAGGTATGCCTGAAAACGGTGTATTGATAGCAGACTTGGAGGAAGGGGAGTCGTGTAAGGCAGAATTTTCTCTACCTCCACATAATGTTAATAACAAAAAAAGCATTGATAGAGTAACATTGCTATGCAAATGAATAATCTAATATCTAAAATATTTAGAGTTTTTTCCTTAGTTATCATTCTGACCCATATATCATATTCATACGCATGCGGAGGACATTTGCATTTGAGGGTTAATGCCAATCTTGATTCCACTGCAACACATGCTGAGATTGGTTCTGTCATATATAAGTTAGAGGGCACACTGTCTTCTTTAACGTCTTCTAACATCCAAATACAATGTGAAACGGAAATTAATTCAAGTGCAAAACATATAACATTTATTTCCATAGGGCGAATGAGTGGTATTTCTACTGGTAAGGGGATATATGCCACAAATCTTCCTGGTGTTGGCATCCGCATTTCTGTTTCTGAAAACTCATCTGAGGGTCTTCAATGGAAACAGTTACCATTTTCCTCAAAAGGTACATCAACTTATGGTCTCACCGCTTCCGATTTTTCTGTCCGAATAGAATTGATTAGAACGGGTGATGTTATGGGGCATGGTGCTATTTTTTATCATGAGGGAAGTGCATTAATGATGCGGTCAAATGGGGGCTATCCCGCAACAGCAGTTGACATTACCGTAATCGGAAATATAATACCGGGTACATGTAGGGTCCTGGCTGATACGATTAATGTTGCCATGGGTTCGACAAATATAAATGATTTTAAGATTGGCACCGAAAATCAAAACTCAACATATAAATTTTCAGTTCCTGTACATTGTGAAAATGTTAATAGTGTTTTCTTTTCCATACACGGGAGAAGTGTTGGGAGTAGTAACACAATACTTTCTTTAATATCCAGTCCTGATACCGCAAAGGGAATAGGCATCCAAATACTTTATGATGGTTCTCCTGTGGTTATTGGTCGACCATTGAATATCTCATCGAATTTTACTCAATCAGAAAATTCGAACATCCATTTTTCAGCAAGATATATTACCATAAGTAGAGTTGTCTCCCCTGGTAAAGTTAATTGTGTAGCCACCATTAGAATTGATTATATATAGGAGGTGGATAGTAAAAACAATTAAAGTGATAAGTGCGATGAGGTAGTGTTCGTCTAAATCTCTGGATTTTGGGATTCAGTCCCCCTGAGAAAATAGTTTTCCAAATCTATCATAATAGCAAAACATGACAAGAGAGGTCCGTCAGATTTAAGCAGTTCTGATGGGCTGCCAAAATACAACTTAACCAGGCGAAGTTATGTCAGTAATAGCAACCGTTCAATGAATAAATGGATTTTAAGTGGTTGAAGTGGGATTCGATATAGCACCTCCTGGAATTGATATTTAACTTGGTTTTTGTGAGTATGAAAACATCAATTGAGTAGTGATTACTACTTCCTTAACAAACCTATAATAAATCCGGCTAGATACCGAAAATTATTCTAAATAAATACTAGCCTGTACTAAAAAATCCTTCAAGTAGGGTGCTTTCCTTTCTTAGGTAGTCTATGGCAGATTCGTTTTTACCTGATATTTCTTTCATATTTACTGCAGGTTTATAATACCAATAGTATTAATGGATACTGTTACATAACGTGTAAGATCTTGCTATGGCAAGATGGTTTTTAAAAAACAAAGTATCATCTTTAGCAAAGACCATGGTGTAAACATATTCTTTACAGAGTGAGCAATTCATCATTGCAATGGTTATTGATATTTTTACGATATTAACTAACACACGACACTATCAATGTGTTCTCACCGTACTTCATTCTCCAGTAGGTGATAGCTTGCTGGCGTTGCATTCTCTCATCTGTAGTTAGCTGCAGGTCCACTATATTTCTTCACATTCGGCGCATAAAATTTCTTTTTTTCAGAAATTTAGAAAATATCTTGTCAAGTATTTTCCTCTCCGATTGTAGATGTAATTTAGCATTTCTAGCTAAATTATTGGCCACTCAAAATCGCTAATATCCGCA
Organism: Buttiauxella sp. AC142; assembly: GCF_979253435.1. Lineage (NCBI taxonomy): Bacteria > Pseudomonadati > Pseudomonadota > Gammaproteobacteria > Enterobacterales > Enterobacteriaceae > Buttiauxella > Buttiauxella sp. AC142. The sequence continues at coordinate 118,815 of NZ_CEEDCH010000004.1, read as the reverse complement.
GCGTTACTTCGCGGGTAGCACATAAAAAAATACTGACACGTATGCTTGCTCGAAGAGATTCGGTTTTTTTGGGGGACCAGAGGTGCGACGGAACAAGTGTAAGAATAACTGTTAGCGCGTAGGATCTAGCTTGAAAGGATTATTCCACAACTATGCGCTGTCTAGAATGAGCAAGTAATATTTAAGTCGTAGGTTCAGGGTTCCAATCCTCGATAGCGGATCAATGTCGATCTGACTCAGTTGGAAAACCATTTGATTTATAATCAGTCGGTTATCAATTCGAATCTTGTAGTAGTACCAAACAGCATATGCGGTGAATCCCCCTGAGCGGAGGGGCGTAAACAGTAAAAAGAGTTGCTTAAAAGAACGCGAGCTATGGAGGCTGTCCAAAAGCTCACCGGGAGGCACCCGGCACCGCGCACTAAATTGCGGCCAAAGTTTAAGGAACTTTCCAAACTGACGATGCTGGTTAGATTCCCGATGACCGTTTCATATAAAGCTTATCAGTCTGCTAAAGAGGGGATACCCGAGTCGTTGGTAAGTTTTGAGATAACGTTTATATTTTTAAGGGGGTTATAAATGAAGTTTAGTAAGGTTGCGATGATCACAATTGCCATCACCTCGGTTTTGAGTTTCTCTACATTTGCTACCGAACAGGCGCAGCAGCGACGGGATGCCAGGGATACAAAACAAGATACTCGTCAGGATGCAAGACAAGATAAACGTCAATGCGTAGCCGGTAATGACCAGAGTAACCAAGACTGCCGTCAGGAGAAGCATGAGAGTAAACAGGACGGTCGTCAGGAAGCCCGCGATATTAAATACTAAGACCCTGTAAATAATTCTGTGTAACTGCCATCGTATTAAAGGTGACCACTCAAGCGGTCACCAAACTCGATAATAAAACGACTCATCACCAGCTGACTGTTTTGGATCGGTATACACCATTTCTTTGAAGCATCCTCGATTGACAGATAAATCACTTTTCGCACCGTGTCATCTGTAGGAAACACCTTTCGCATTTTGATGACTGTAAGGATAACGCTGTTTGATCCTACCCGCGAATAGTGGACACACGACTACGTGAGTAAACTCTCAACCAGAGGTGACTCATGACAAAATCAGCATCAACCAATAAGAAACCCCGCAAATAGCATACGCCTGAATTCCGTAACGAAGCCCTGAAGCTTGCGGAACGTATCGGTGTTGCTGCCGCTGCCCGGGAATTCAGCCTGTACGAATCCCAGCTCTATGCATGGCGCAGTAAGATTAACAATGCCCCAGCTCTTCCGAACGTGAGCAGGAAATGTCCGTTGAAATTGCCCGTTTTAAGCGCCAGCTGGCAGAACAGGGATACTTACAAAACGACCACAGAATGTTATCGTTTACACCGAGCGTGGCGGGCGGTACTGCTCAGCGGACTATAAGGGGTTGCTGAGGAGACATAATCTGCGTGGAAAGCTTCTTTCATTCGCTGAAGGCGGAATGTATCCACGGTGAACGCTTTATCAGCCGGGAAATAATACGAACGACGGTGTTTAATTATATCGAGTGCGATGACAAGCGCTGGCACCGACACAGTGCGTGTGGTGGCCTCAGTCCGGAACAGTTTGAAAAACAGAACCTCGCTTAGGGCGTGTCCACATAGGAGCGGTCGGCCTTCGAATGCTTCTTCCGGTTCGTTGTTGATTGCTAACATGTTCAACTCTTCGTGTTGTTCGTATTTATCGTTATTACGGTTCAGTTCCATTGCCAGCTCAGTGTTCTGGTAGACAAAGAAATGACCGGAGCCACCAGCGAAGGTAAGTCCGGTCTAAGAGCTACAGAAGTAATTTGGGGATGGAAATATTTAGAATTTAGATTGCTATGCGTTCAACTGAGGAAGCATTCAGGGCACCGGCAACCTGGTGTAGCCGAATATCCATCTGCGGGTAAGGGATATCGATAGCGTTTGCATCCAAGGCTTCTTTAATATTTTCCAACAAATCGAAGTACGTATCCCAGTAATCAGCATTGCGGATCCATACTCGCACATAAAAATTTAGCGAAGATGCACCGAGTTCCCCAAGACGTACCGTGATCCCGTGATCCCTGTCGATACTAGGATCGCATTCGATGACGTTTTGAATAACTGTTTTAACGTCCGCAATGCGACTTTGATAGCCGACACCAATTACAAGGTCAATCCGTCGGTAAGCATGACGGGAATAGTTAATGATGTTGTCCGCAATGATTTTACCGTTGGGGATTATCACTTCCTTGTTATCGGCTGTTAATAACGTGGTGGAAAAAATATGAACCTGCTGCACTGTTCCGGTAACGGCGCCGACCTGAATGGTATCTCTGGCCCTAAAAGGGCGTAAAGAGACAAGCAGTACTCCTGCCGCGAAGTTTGCCAGTGAACTCTGTAACGCCAGACCCACAGCCAGTCCGGCGGCGCCAATGACAGCGATGATTGATGAAGTTTCAATCCCCAGACGACCCAGCGCGGCAACAACCGCAAACGCCAGTGTGATATAACGAACAAGGGCCGTAAAGAAATGAACAATGGTATTGTCAACTTTCCTTTTTATCAGCAGCTTATGAAGACCACCAGAAATCAGACGTGAAACCAGTTTACCGATGTAAAACAAAATAATGGCAGCAACAATATTCCAGCCATACTGGATAATGATATTACTGTGCCCCTTAAGCCAGTCCACGGCCTGACTCAATTGTGGAAATAAGACGATATGACTCATGGTGTTTCCTTTAAATGCGCGAATGCAAAAATATCCGCAGGTGGAAAAGTACATTACTTGCCTGGCAGGATCTGCCTGGCTGAAGCTCGCGCATACTGAGACAGAAGAGACATACAAATATTGCGTGTTTGTGCTCAGAGATTGATATTTAGGAATATATGGCAGTTTCCGCAGATTTAATGTGGTAGCAAGGTTAATGGAACAATCCTTTACTCGGTAGAAGGATCCAAGTCTCCTGAGGTAGACAATGAGCATTGAAAGTATCGAGCGCGGCCGCTAATTGTCCCTTCACCACAAATGTCAACGTTCCAGTAAGTTGTCCGTCTTCAGCAAATTGTCGTGCTAGGTCGGATTTTTTAATCAGGAACATCGATACGTCACCATATTCCGCTAGAAGTTTCGGAATGTCCCATTCAACATCTTGATGGCCGCATTGATCCAGCCCCGTGTTTTATCAAGTACGAAAGGTGAAACAGATCTGATCGTTGCTTTACTGGCGAGGAGAAGTACTCCCGTAAGTACGTCAGTCGCTGGCACAACCCTGTGGGAAGGTCTTTCTGTAGGCCGAGTTTCAGTAAACGGTCAATGTCAGGTGTAATGTATCAAAGCGTCGCTGTTTTTGGGGCGTCCAACCAGTGGAGCAGGAACGTATGAGCCAACAGCGGCGATAGCGCCATGCTACCGCATTGTGCAAGATACAGGGTGACAAGCGTACACCAATCCAAATGAGCAAGCTCAGCAATGATTTGTTCTGGAGCCGAAGAGTGTCCAATAGCGGTTCCGGTTTTCATAAGGTTGGGAATGGTACAGCTTCAGACACGTGCTGTGGGGGATGGAGAATGACGAGAATAGTAGTAGTGAAAACGCGGTAGGGAAAATCAAACTCATGATGGAGTCGTTGCTGGGTTAACATCTTTTCTGCTTTGATACCATCACTGATACCCTGAATTTTAGCACAGGCAGGCATTGTTGCCTGTCTGTGCTTCTTTCTGTACATCGGGCTTAGCTGTTGATTTTTCTGTGATTCCTTGCAGGTTAATTTGGCTCTTCCACGTTCTGACCATTTGCAGCATCTGCTACGCCCCTGGTCAGTAATGCTTATGCGCCCGTCATCCCTTCTAATTTATTTATCGGATTGTCTCTATATCCTGTAACATAAAAATTAATTTTTGCCCATGTGTTGGATAAATTGTCTGAGTGAATGCCAACCGGAAGAATTTATTCTGTGACCGTTTGTGCTAAGTCCTGTCGCACCTGCTGACGTTGTGCTGATGTCAGTACTTGGCTTAGATCGAAGTAATATTTCACTTTGTAGTAACGGGCCTGTTGCTCAATATTACTGAAGGCTGTAAGTTATTTTTTCACTGCTGCTTCATTCCATTCCCCTGACTTTATCACATCGACCAGAGTGCCTTTTTTCACGTCGTTTGTTGCAATCTGGCTAACGTTGTTCTCCAGTTGCTGATGTAGTGTTTTGATCTTAGAAACCTCTGTGTCGCTTTATTGGAGATGCTAAACGATTGGATCCTGGTCTGGTGCGGGGGTGGTCGGCTCAGTGGCGTGCGCGGCAAAAGAGAAACCAGCCAGCGAAGCCGTCAGAAAAGCAATACGTGTAAAGTTGTTCATATTTTATCCTTAGCAATCATAATCTAGTTAAAAAGTAACAGGGGTTTTAACTTACGCAATCGACGCTCTCTTGCCACGGTGACGCGAAATAGATCAGCCTTAACAAAAGAGTCGTGGAATAACAGCAAGTATATTTCGCAGCGGTACAGATTAGATATGAGCATTCGGGAATGCGATGCAAAATACACTATCAACAGTAACTTAGTGAAACAATCTCATCCGTTAATTAAAGTATGAATCAAAGCCACAGGTTAGCGTTAACAAAAATTTGATACGTTAATTCGCTTTAACTGGTTCCTGGGGCATGTTGCCGTAGTCCATTATGAATATTTGGCTCGCGAGAATTCACTGAATACCGAATGATAATACCGCGACACTTAATATTCATGGGCACGTTGCTGACCCTGTAAATAATTCTGTGTAACTGCCATCGTATTAAAGGTGATCTCTCAGGCGGTCACTGAACTCGATAATAAAACGACTCATCGCCAGCAGCCAATTTTGGATCGGCATACTCCACTTTTTTGAAGCATCCCTGATAGCCAGATAAATAACCTTTCGCACGGACTCGTCTGTCGGGAACACTTTGCGTTTCTTTATCGCCTGCCGGGCCACGCTGTTCAGCGATTCGATGGCATTGGTGGTGTAGATGGCTTTGCGGATATCAGGTGGGTAGCCGAAGAACGTATTGAGATTTTCCCAGTGCGCACGCCAGCTTTTGCTGATTTGCGGATATTTGTCATCCCAGACACCCGCGAACGTATCCAGCGCCATCAGCGCGGCGTCTTCCGTCGGTGCCTGATACACCATTTTCAGCCCGCTGGTAACGGCTTGGTCGGCTCCAGTTTTAAGGCCTTTGGCCAGTTCAGCCGCGAGGGCTCTGAGTTTCTTTTCATCCATAATTTGCCTGTCTCCGTTAGTGGAGTGAACATATCAAAAACAGGCAATTACACAATTTTTATTACAATCTCCACGTTGCTGTTTTTACATATATCACGATTTACTCATACTTTGTTGGTTTCTATCAAAGCTCAGTTAGCCTTACGCATCACCCATTGATCGTCTGGAGTATTTCCAGTCCCCCTTTCCGGGTAAAGCGGCGTATCACTGTTTTTTTCACCGCGAGCGGACAATAAACTTGAGTCCGACGCTGTCACGTTTAATAAAGGATTATTACAACTGTCATTTACTGTTTTCTCGCAGGTCATCCAGAAACCTGCATTTCGCAACATTTACTGAAGAACGGAATTCATCGAAGTAGTGGCTTTTTATTCGAAGCCGCTAAGTTGTTGCGGAGGTATGGCCGTGTCAGTGGCATCGTTTCGATCGCCAACACGATCATGGCTCTGAAAAAATCCATCAGGCATTCTGTATTTCCGATAAAGTGCCGCAAATCAGTGATGGAAACAAACTAATGCAAAAATCTATCTTTCTGCCCTCAGTGGCTTTGTTTGCCCTTGGGCTCGCCGGTTGTAACACTGACTAGCTGTCAGGCTACACGTCCTTTCTCGCTATCAGCCGCATAGACAAGGCAAATTCAGACACTTATTATTGGCACAAATTAATAATCTTATGGTGTATAACAAGCATGATTAGCGGTAAAACAGCGCACGAAATCTTTTTTCAGGTCAGGCACCAGACCATAACCGGCCAGTTACAGCCGGGTGATACGCTGCCGCCTGTACGGGATCTGGCCGAGCAGTTGGGTATTAACCGCAATACAGTTGCTTCAGCTTATAAAAAACTTGTCAGCGCTGGAATTGCTATTTCGCGTGGGCGAAACGGAACGTCAATAAAGAAACTTGACCTCGGTATGGTCACAGAAGGTGTACCTGTGTCACGGTTGATTGACGCGTCTGGAGGAAATCCCGATCCGGAGCTGCTTCCTGACTTAGCTGAATTACAGAAAAACCTCTGCCTACAGCACCGTTTGTATGGGGAACAGGTGATCAACTCGCGGCTTGAACAGTGGGGCCGCGACTGGCTTGCTCAGGATCTACCTCATTTTTTCCCCCTTTGTCTAACCCATGGGGCGGTTGATGCTATTGAACGCTTGTTGATGAGTTATCTAGTTAGTGGTGATAAGGTTGCGGTCGAAACTCCATGTTTTTTAAACAGTATTCAGATAATTAATGCAAATGGGTTTGAACTGGTAGGCGTTGAGATTGATAATCAGGGTATGATCCCATCTTCCTTGGTCAATGCGCTGGATAGGGGAGCACAGGCTGTTGTAATTACGCCAAGAGCGCATAATCCAACCGGGTGTTCACTCAGCGCCCAACGAGCTGATGAAATCAAAAGCATTCTGCAGGACTATTCCCACGTGATGGTTATTGTGGACGATCATTTCTCAATGTTGTCTGTTGAACAATATCAAAATGTTATTCCTGAAAATCATCCTCGGTGGGCATTAATTCGGTCGATGTCGAAAATTATGGGGCCCGATATTCGCCTGGCTTTTGTGGGCAGCGACGCAGCCACCTCAGCCCTTCTTCAGCAGCGACTTGCGGCAGGAATCAACTGGATAAGCCATATCATCCAGGACTTAGTCGTGGCGTCGGTGCTATCGCCACAGTTTGCAGATTTTATTGCCAAAGCACGCAATCGGTATCAGCAAAAACGCCTCATTTTTAACACCGCGCTTTTAGCTAACGGTATAGATGTTGTCGACGCAATAGACGGGTTTAATTTATGGCTGCCGCTTGCGAGTGAGAGCAGTAAAGTGGTGATGACGTTGGCACACAGAGGTTGGATGGTCAGGGAGGGTGAGGTTTTTGGAATTGAAAGACCCATTCACGGTATCCGAATTACTTTATCCATGCTTGATGAGCGGCAGCTTCTTGATTTAGCGCAGGACATTGCCGATGTTATCAATCTTCAGTGATAAATCCCTGCTGGATAGGTGGATATTTCACCTATCCAGCAATAAATTTATTTTTAGGCGAGCTGGAGTTAAAGAATGCGAATACATTTTATCGCCCATGAATATTTTGAAGCCCCAAGTGCTTATGAATAATGGGCAAAAGCCAAAGGGCACAATATCACTTTTACTCAGCTATATAAGGGTGAATGTCTTGTGACCTAATTGATTTTCTCATTGTAATGGGTGGGCAGCAAAGTCCTTCAACTACACCAGCCGAGAGTCATTATTTTGACTCAGTGGGTGAACAACGCGTTATTCGCGATGCTATTAATATGCTATTAATAAAGGTAAAGTCGTAATAGGGGTATACTTGGGGTCGCAATTGATAGGTGAGGCATTAGGTGCACATCATCAACAAAGTCCGCAAAAAGAAATTGGCAAATTCCCGATAGTCCTTACCCCTGCCGGGGAAACTCATCCTTTATTTTCCCATTTTGGATCGCTAGTTGAGGTTGGGCATTGGCATAACGATATGCTAGGGTTAACAGATCAGGCACAAATTATCGCTTATTCCGAAGGCTGCCCGCGGCAGATTGTTGCTTATTCTGACCGGGTTTATGGTTTTCAATGTCATATGGAATTAACGATGGAAGTGGCCGCTATGCTAATTGAGAATTCAACAGCAGATCTGAACATCGCATCTCAGTATCCCTTCGTGGAAACGGCTGAGCAATTACGCCTGCATGATTTTCAAGATATGAATGACAGACTATTTTCATTTCTGAATAAACTTGAAGAGCATTATAAAACTCAATTGCGGATGAAATAATCAAGAATACGACCTTCTTTGCTATTAGGAATTTGCATCTCTTTTCTAAATTACTCATTTCCCCGTTGAGCAATTATTCGACGAGTCAACCGCCTGTTCCGATTGAGGGTTTACCTCGGTCTTTTCCGAATTAGCTTCAAAAAGCAGTTCAGCAATTTCAACTCCGGGTTGTAGATCGGAAACCGACCCATAATGATGCTGCCGAATCCTTCCTTTATGGTCTATCAATATCAATGAAGGCGTCCCTTGAATGGCATAGCGACCCATTATTCTCAGGTTCGGGAGTTTCTATACTAATAGCAAAGGGAATGCGGTATTCATGAATAAGCACTTCCAGGGCTTCTTTTATCATTACCTGATGGTGTTCAAACTGATCACTGCGACACGTGAAGAGTCAAACATCTGATAAACGCGAGTAGCCAAGACACAGTAGGGTAGAGCATTTGAAAGGCTTCAATGACGATGATTTTGCCGCGTAAGCACTCAAGAGAAAGCAGTTCTGGCGTATTAAACCAGTGAGTGATCTCCCATGAAGGGGCCTGTGGGGGGGGGTTGAGTCATGATGTTTTCCCCTTTTGTAAGGTTGTAATTCTGGAATTAGGCGGGTTGCCAGTTTTGGTGTCAGTGGTGTTCTCTGGGAACTCTGGCAGACTGCTCTTCTGAATTCACTATTGACACGTGACAATGGCATCATTAACCTAATCCATATACTCATCAACGGTAATTCAGCGTGAGGCGAGCTGGTCAGGTTAGTCAGTCACTTCAGGTTGCAAAACGCAAGCAGGCCTGGTGAAGGATCTGATCAATAAAAGGATAGATAGGATGGTAATGTTTCCGATATCAGGTTATGCCCTGAATAGTCTTCACGATAATCACGTTGATGTGATTGCGATCCAATCTCAGATTGTCTATGGCAGCGTGGGGAACAGTATTGCAGTTCCTGCCTTGCACCGACATGGCCTCAATGTCCTTGCCATTCCGACCTGGTTATTGAGTAACACGCCGCATTTTGATACCTGCTACGGCGGGCAAATCCCCGACGAATGGTTTAATGGCTATTTGCGGGGAATAACTGATCGGGGACTGAATACTCGCGTCCGTTCGATAATCTTAGGGTATATAAATTCTGAGCATAAAGCGGTTACGGCGGCGGAGTGGATAAAACAAATGCGTAAAACCAGTCCCGATATCATGGTGATAGTTGACCCGGTGATGGGGGATAGTGATACAGGGCTTTATGTGGATAGCTCTATGCCCTCCAGCTATCGCAACCTTCTTGCGCCGCAGGCGACAGGGCTTACACCGAATGTATTTGAGCTTGCCACATTTTGTGGCGTCAGCGGTTTTTCCAATGAAGCTGAAATAGTCCAGGCCGCACGAACCTTGCTCAACGATATTACCCGCTGGGTTGTGGTAACAAGCGCAATTCTTGACCATGAATCTTCAACGCTAAGAACCCTTTGTGTGACAGAAACCCAGTCGCATTGCATTGAACACGCTTGGTATCCGGATGCACCAAAGGGGACGGGCGATCTCTTTACTGCGGAGTTTACCGCTTGGCTGCTTCATGGATTATCCGTTTTTGATGCGGCGGAAAGAGGATGTCGTTATACAGAACAGAGCGTAAGCCGAGCATCTAATGCAAGGTTGGGTGAACTAAGAATAGTGTTCTAAAAGGGAGATCCTGAGATGAAAAAGCACCGTCTTATAATACAAAAACACGGTAAACTCACTGGTACGGTAGAAGGTGAGGGAGAGGATGGAAAACAGCTGCTTGAGCTTATTGATTATTTGCTCCCAAAGCATGAAGGCTATGTCACTCAAAAATACGTTTCACGTGGGGAGAGACGAATACTGGAGAGCACACCTGAAGGTATGCGTCTGCTAATAAGCGAAACCCTCTATGAGTGAACATGTAGTGATGCGATGGACGTCCCTTCCTAAAGTACCAGTGCCATACTTTTAGAATGGTACTTACTCCGGGAGCATCACATGAACACGATCAGAGTTGTTGGTATCGATATCGCTAAATCCGTTTTTCAGGTCTGCGTATGGATGGCCGATGGTTCCGTTGCCTGGAACAAAAAAGTATCGCGACAAAAACTGCTCGATACTGTACGCCAGTTTCCTCCTTCTACTTTAATTGCGATGGAAGCCTGCTCCACTTCCCATTTCTGGGGGCGAACCCTGCAATCATATGGGTTATGAAGTGCGACTGATCCCGGCACAACATGTGAAAGCGTTTGTTCGCCATCAGAAGAATGATGCCAACGATGCTCTGGCTATCTGCGAAACCGCATGTCGCCCGGAACTCCATTTCGTCTCTGTTAAATCTACGGAATAACAGGATATCAAAGCCCTGTGAAGCGCCCGTCAGCTTATGGTTGAACAGAGAACCGCGCTGGCTAACCAGCTTCGTTCTCTGCTCGCAGAATATGGCATCGTAATTCCGGTCGGGATCCATGATTTTCTCACCGGAAATACGTGTATTTTCTTCAGCCTGGTCAACCAGATAGAGCATCTTATCATACTGAAAAGTCAGTGATTTAGAGAGTGTTCGCAGTTCCTGCCAGGCAAAAATATCATCCAGTTCAGACTGTGATTCATCGACTGGACAGTGGAGGTTTTTAGGGTATTGAGGTGCTTTAGCAAAGCGTCGGTTAAAGTCCTGAATAAAGGTTTCAAGCCAGGCATTTGCTTCTTCAATACCAGTAATGTTCTCGAGCCGCATTTCCTTTATTAGACGGTCCTGAAGTGTCTTGTTAGCACGCTCAATGCGGCCTTTAGCCTGAGAACTGTTGGCACATATGAGGTCAATATTGAGGTCACGAAGGACACGGCCAAACTGGGTGGTACCGGTGCGGCGGGTTTCTGCCTGGCTGACACGGAAAACAGCATGTTTGTCACTGTAGAAAGCGACAGGTTTTCCATGTTTATCAAGATAGTCACGCGTGGCCAGCATGTAATTGAAGGCAGATTCTGTTTCGCAGAAGCGCAGGTGCATAAGTCGGCCGGTGGCGTCATCCATGTAAACCAGAAGACAGCATTTTGATGCACGGCCTTCAAACCAGTCGTGGTGAGAGCCATCAATCTGAACAAGCTCACCAAGGAACGGGGTTGATAGACCCGGGGTTTACGCCGCGAGTGCGGAACCCAGAGACCATCAGCTGTCATCCATTTTCTGAGCGTTTCCACTGAGACGCGAATATTATGGCGTTCGCTGAGCTTTTATGCGGCTAGTGTTGGTCCAAAGTCGCTGTATTTTTCACGTAGCAGCGCCATGATCCGCAAGCGAAGTGAATCATCCAGTCGATTAGCGCCTGATTTTCCTCGTCTGGCGTGAGTCAAACCATCTGCACCAGAAACACGAAAGCGGTTCATTAGTCGCTGCACCTGACGTTCAGTCAGTTGAAGTTGAGAGGCGGCATCACGGCGGCGTAAGCGTTTCTCGACAACGGCCTGGATAACCGGAAGTCTGCAAAGTTCTTTTCCTGACATAGTCACCAACATCACTGAAAGTCCCCCAGGAAGATCGGCTGGGTTGCAGATCCAGGGTGACATTATAAACTAGCGGAAAAGGGAGTGCGGACGTTTTCCTGGACCTTCAGGAGATAATACATGCATTCATATGAGGACCGGATTCGGGCTGTTGAACTCTATTATCGGTATGGTAAAAAAGCCTCTGTGGTTGTCAGAGAATTGGGGTATCCGTCCATTAAACAGCTCGGTCGCTGGGTTCGAATTTATGAAAAAACTGGCAACTTACCGAGAGAACTAAAATCGAGACAACGATACTCACATGCACAGAAAATTGCTGCTGTTGAGCATTACCTGACGCATGGTGGTTGTCTGGCGTTCACCCGGCGAGCCAAAGGCTATCCCAGCAATGAGTTGCTTAAACGCTGGATTGAAGAGCTTTATCCAAACCGGCGTCCTCTGGTCGTTCGCTCAAATACGAACAAATGCTTCACTCCGGATGAAAGATCTCAGGCTGTCCGTGATCTCTGCAACCGGCGTGGAACTCCTGGACAGGTACATATGCTGGTATAACGAGAAGCGAATCAAGATCTCATTAGGTGCGATGAGTCCGGTGAAGTATCGGCAGCATCTGGGGATTACAACATAACCAGTCCAACAAAACATCCGCATCTCCAGATACGACACTAACGCTTTGCCCTGACAACTTAGGTGCGCATAATCTATCTTATGTTAAATAACCTATTGATTTATAAATAATATCACAAAACACTCACCTGAGCCCAACTCCCCTTTCCTCTTCTCAAGCCGCACATCTTACGATAGATACAAAATAAAACTTCGGGGAACCCTTCTCTCTTAATTTTCGCACCACATTGGACATACAGCCAATTCTGTCCAGCGAGATTAATAACAAAGGAGACTTGTTAACAGGTCTTTTAGTTGGTACTCTTAAAGACCTGTTAAACAGTCTTTAAGAGCACCCCATGCCAAACATCATTTTGAGTGATACAAGCGCCAGCGTCAGTGAATTGAAAAAAAACCCGATGGCAACCGTCAGTGCCGGTGACGGTTATCCGGTGGCGATCCTGAACCGCAACCAACCCGCTTTCTATTGTGTTCCCGCTGAACTGTACGAAAAAATGCTCGATGCCCTGGATGATCAGGAACTGGTGAAACTGGTAACCGAACGCAGCAACCAGTCGCTGCTCGATATAGACCTGGACAGCTATCTATGAGCTATGTGGTCAAATTCAGGGAAGATGCGCTGAAAGAATGGCAGAAACTGGATAAGGCTATTCAACAACAGTTTGCAAAGAAACTGAAAAAATGTTGTGAAAACCCACATAATCCTTCTGCCAAGTTGCGGGGGATAAAAGAAAGCTACAAAATCAAATTACGTGCGTCTGGCTTTCGCCTGGTCTATCAGGTAATTGACGACCAATTAATTATCGCTGTTGTTGCCGTAGGTAAGCGTGAAAGAAGTGAGGTTTATAATCTGGCAAGCGAAAGAATGAGGTAAATAATGTTGCCGCCAGCCTTGGACACATAGGCAATTCTGTCCAACGGCTATGATGCAAAAAACCACGCTAAGAGGTTAGTTCATTGTTTATATTGAGATTGTTAGGTACTGCGTTTGCAGCCACTTCAGTCGTCATGGGGGGGAGGTACAATGGAACGCAACACCAAGTAGATTGATGGCATAAAGTTCCTTCAATTCCGATCTGCCCTCCCGCTTTCATTTTCTGCTGCAGATCACTTTTGTTGCCATTCCTTTACAACAGCTTCCCAATCGACAGTTCTCTCGACCAATTTCCCATCCGTATACTTTCTTGTCCAAACATCCCAGAAGTCAGGGTCATCAGAATGAGGTTGCTGCTCTTTCGTCAAATTTTTCATTTTAACCAGGACAGGAAGTTCAGATGCCCAGCCCATCAGTATTGCATGTTGGGATGGTAATGAAGGTAGTTCACGGAGTAATCCTCGCAAATTATCAGGTACCATTTTATGAACTTGCTCCTGATCTTTGTCGTTACTAATTTTATGCAAAAGAAAAGTATTACATTGAGACAAAACCGTAGGTGATAATTGTAAGCACACCCGTTTTAGTTCCACACACTTTTTGAGATTTCCGGGTTGCCAGCCATCCAGCTGCGGAATTTGGCCCGTTATGCCGGAATGGCTTCGGTGAAATATATTTCAAGAATGCCTGATGAGCGGCGACTGGCCGTGCTTACTGCGTTTGTGAAAGCGCAGGAAATTTCGGCGCTTGACGAGGCCGTGGATGTGCTGGATATGCTTATTCTGGATATCACTCGTTCTGCGAAAAATATTGGGCAGAAAAAGCGGCTCAGGACCCTGAAAGATCTTGATCGTGCCGCGCTATTGCTGGCACGGGCATGCTCGTTATTACTTGATGAGAACACCGATGAAGCAGTTCTGCGGCAGGCTATTTTTCGCCGCATACCAAAGGACAAACTAGCTGAATCCGTCGGTAAGGTAAATGAGCTGGCGCGCCCGCAGGATACTCACTTTCAGGATGAAATGGTGGAACAATATGGACGGGTGAAGCGCTTTCTGTCCGCGATGTTGCGTGACTTACACTTTCAGACGGCCCCGGCCGGGGAGCACACGTTGTCAGCAATCCATTATTTCACTGATAAATTAGAGTGAGAGTTGCTGTAGCATTCGCTGAACCCACCGAGATTTGACTGGTAGTTTGATAATATTGTGCAGTAAAAGGGACAGTTTCCGGCCCACCAACGGAAGTTTTTAACAACAGTCTATTATTTAACTTAAGAGGTGAATTATTATAAAGTATTTGTATTCCAATGCCCGTAGCAACATCTGGATTACCTGCATTGGTTAATTGCAATACACCATCAGCACTAGTATTCGTGTTTTGTGTGCCGGACATCATTACATTTACCCTAGCACCAGAGTCACAATTTAAACCTAAATCAAAATTTTTAGCTTTCGCTGTTGCGCCAATGTGATTTAATTCAGTTGCAGATAAATCATCTAATGTCACTTGTATATTAGGCGTGGTTACTTGACAAGCGACAGTTGTTACCTGTCCACTCATATTTAACCTAAGTAATTCTCCAAAATTTGCCAGAGAAAAAACAGCTTGCTTCGAACCTATATCTCCACTGCTCGTAGGGGCTGTTTTTATCAATTGAATCGTATATCCATTGCCCCAGTTTGACCATGACCATACAAGGTTTGCTCGGGTTTCTACATATGATGATTGAGCATTCCCAGCAGTACCATAATAAAAACCTGAAGTTCCAGCCTGAATTTTAATGCCCACGCCAGGTACGTCGGTCATATAGGTATTAGCAAAGCCATTCACCTCTACGGCGCCAATGAGTAACCATGTAGCCGTATCCCCAGCCTGACAATTTGTGAACGAGGCTGACGCGTCCTTCCCTGAGGGGACCCATGTGTTTAGTAGAACTGAACCGACCGGGGCATCTCTTTGAACAACAGCATTCCCTAAACTAATCGTTTGCGTTGATGGACTAACCGGTGAAGGGTACCAGTTACAAGCGAAAGCGCTGGTATTAGATAGCAGAAAAAAAATAATTATTGTATTGAAAATTAATTTTGATGCCTTCATTTATATTCTCTGCTTATAGTTGCTGCTAATTGATAAATAAATCCTTTTTAAACCTAGCATTATTGGTCCGACATGCTTACCTAATTCACAGGCAGGTCTCTAATCTCAGAAAATTAGCAAGATGAATCTGTCCAGCGTCACCGATGCTGCAATCTTGTGAATTTTTTTGTCAATTTGTTGGAGTTTATGACGGCAACTCATATTGGTGACGTCTATTTCAACATGGTATGATGACTCATCGGCATTTTCATAGAGTCTCTCACAATACTCAACGTGTTTTTGAGTGTAATTTTACACTGTGATATTTATTATATTAATGATAACCACTCACCCTATGCAGCCATTATTAACTCAATTAAAGCCTGTATTGCTAGCCCCCAAAGCGGCCGAAAATATCCGTTCTTAGCCAATTTCAGCTAAATAGCTGCGCGGAATAGTAGATCACTGAAGGGAACTCAGCCCGGATTGTGCGATCTGATCAATCGCCAAATCAAAACAAATCACCAACCGGACTGAGCAATGCCGATCATAGCACCCATTCCTCGCGACGAGCGACGCCTGATGCAGAAAGCTATCCATAAAACGCGCGATAAAAATCATGCCCGCAGACTCACCGCCATACTGATGTTGCAGCGGGGAGACCGTGTCAGCGATGTCGCCAGAACGCTCTGTTGCGCCCGTTCATCCGTTGGACGCTGGATTAACTGGTTTACGTTGTCGGGTGTTGAAGGCCTGACATCCTTACCCGCAGGGCGCTCCCGTCGCTGGCCTTTTGAGCACATCTGTACCTTATTACGGGAACTGATAAAGCACTCTCCCGCTGATTTTGGCTATCAGCGTTCACGCTGGAGCACCGAACTTCTGGCAATAAAAATCAATGAGATAACCGGGTGCCGGTTACACGCCGGAACCGTCCGTCGCTGGCTGCCATCAGCGGGGCTTGTGTGGCGTAGAGCCGCGCCTACATTGCGCATCCGTGACCCGCATAAAAATGAAAAGATGGCGGCAATCCGCAAAGCACTGGACGAATGCAGCGCAGAGCATCCGGTATTTTATGAAGATGAAGTGGATATCCATCTTGGGGTCAGTTTGGATATCGAAAATTATTGTACTTTAAGGTGGTTTTTTGTACCTCTGAGCTGTGGTAGAGCTTGACCACTTTGACAGGCAGCTTTGAGCGAACAGCGGAAGTTGGCCACTGTTCTAACCACTGATTATGGCCTTACTAAACTTGCCAGTTTAAAAATTCAGTCATTTTGCGAATAAGCGACGTCTGACATTCTGAATCGCAACGGATAATCTAGACACTTCCGAGCCGTTGATAATACTGGTTTTCATATTCTGTCGGTGACATCTGATCGCTAGACCATGCCGACGCTTACTGTTATAAAACATTTCGATGTAATCAAAAATATCACTGCGGGCTTCTTCCCGCGTTCCGTAGATCTTTTTCTTTATCCGTTCGCGTTTCAACAACTGGAAAAAGCTTTCTGCAACCGCATTATCATGGCAGTTACCGCGATGGCTCATGCTGCCCTCCAGGCCGTGTGATTTCAGGAAAGACTGCCACTCATGGCTTGTGTATTCTTTATCCAGGCGTAAAGGCTGTGGGTGGTGATATCGAGACGTGTTGCAACGCTGGCAACAGAATAACCGTGATCAACAACCTGTTTGACTGCTTCAATTTTAAACTCTTCGGGATAACGCTTACCGCTCATGGGCACCTCTCTTTAAACCATCTTAAATGACTCTGAGGTGTCTGTTAAACCCGTTGCGATTCAAATAATTCTAATTAACTTTTTCACTGCATGACTCCATTCATCAAAAATATGAAAGTTATTATATTAAAAATTTGTTATCACCCCCTGCTCCGGATTAGGGGCCTCATAGCTACGGACCGTCATACTTCCGCAGCCGCTGTGATCGTTCCTGCTCCAGCGCTTTCTGATGCTGTACCGCGCGCTCCTGCTGCCGGTGCGCTTCTATCGCGTTCAGCCTCTCGACAACCGGTTCAGCTGCTCGCTCAAACCCGTGACGCGCTCGCTCAGCGCCGCGTTTTCCCGTTGCATAAGACCAGACATCGTCCGCCATTCCACGAAGGCGTTCTCCCACTCGTTCAGCCTTTTCGAGTAGTCCTGCTGTAGCTACTCTAATGCGCTCAGCAACTGTTTTTCCAGCTCCGTCATGTGCTATTTCCCCGCCAGTATTTCCGGCACCCTTCAGTCCTGTATGGCGGCGGGTGAAAACTTTACAGGCGACAATGACCCGCCAGCAACCGGTCCAGGTCGTCATTAAAATCCGCAGGCGTGACCTGACGAATGTTCCCCCTCTCTCTCCGGCCACACCTTCATCACACAGGAGGGGGCACTGAGCCACGGCACGCCCAGTGAATCACCGATGAAACATTTTCCGCGCATAATCCGCAGGAAACTGCGCACCGGCGGCAAATATCAGCAGCGCCGCCGGTTTCGGCTGATGAATTATACCGCAATATAACCACTAACCAAATGTTATATAAGGCATTACAGGGACACGATTTATGCCGCGACGCGGCATGGAGGCGCCAGCCGGAGTCACCTGTTTCACTGCTGCTGAACGGCGCCGGTTGCGCGGCGTAGCCGCCCTGCTTTGATAGTTTCCACCAATCCAGCCCCTCGCCCTGACCAACCAGACCCACTGGCCGCGAAGAAGAATCTTGTTTGTGCCGTCGGAGTGGTCCGGGCTTTGCCCGGGCGTATCTCCGCGTTAGCGGCGTGAGGCGCTTACGGGCATGTAAGCAATACCAAAAGCGATACTACTTACAGCCACGAAGAAGCTAGTTACAACATTCATCATTAAAAGCGACATCATCCCGGGCTTCGCCTGGGGCGGCGGCGCTTTTCAGTGGTGGGTCGGAGTGAGATGTGACAAATGTCGGGTTTTGACGTTGAGTATATCTATGTGTGTTGTAACTAAAGTTTATTGTGAATACGGGGCCCGCCATTTATGGTGGGAGCTATATCTGCCCTTTCTGAGCGACGTGGCCATAAGGCCACTGTAAGCGAAGGCATTATCCCCACTGTTCACCGATTTTTCACAGACAACAGGTTGTTTGCCTGGTCGTTTCAGGGCAAAGGAAAAAGAAGGGGGTGTAAGACTATTTTGCAGCTTTCATTTTATGGGGTTCGAGGGCCAATGATGTAAAAAACCACGTTAACAATATATCTTATTGTTTTATAGGTAAATAACATGATTCCTCATAAGTTTCTTACGCAAGGTGTATAGGCCATAGAACGGAAATTGACATTATTGGTTGAGTGCGCCCCACGCGGCGTATTTTACACCAGGTATGAGCTGAATAGACCTGACAGTTACATGGAGCGGTATAAGACTCGCTACGCAGTAAACGGGCTTTCATCTTCCGGTGCAGGACTTTCATCATTATCATGGACCGGGCATTTCGCCGGTGGGATTTATGATGCCAAAATTTATGTCCAGTGGATTGATGACAGTAGATCGCCTTCTCATTAAAATAGCGCAGATATTTTATTTTACAGCGAACGATTAAATGTACTCAGCCGATGTTGTGAAGAATGAATTTTATACCACTGCCACACGTTCCGGCCTGGAAGCGAGTGAAGTCGCCGTACTGAAAAAATCTATACCGGGAGCATTTGATTTACGAAAACTCAAGAAAAATGAAACCATGCGCCTTGTCGTGGGGAAAAAATCAGGAAAATCGCGAGTCGTCGCTTATACACTTTCAACCGGTAAGAAAAAATTTGTTGGGTACCGCGTTTCTGATAACA
Source organism: Buttiauxella sp. AC142 (assembly GCF_979253435.1). Lineage (NCBI taxonomy): Bacteria > Pseudomonadati > Pseudomonadota > Gammaproteobacteria > Enterobacterales > Enterobacteriaceae > Buttiauxella > Buttiauxella sp. AC142. The sequence continues at coordinate 99,869 of NZ_CEEDCH010000004.1, read as the reverse complement.
ATTTTTATCTGCTGTCTGACAGTGCTCAGTTCGCCAGTTTAACTTATCCTAAACCGCCCTCTGCTCGTATTAGCTCCTCTTTTAGCCCTGCCCGGGTAAATCCCGTTTCGGGTAAAACCAGCCCCCATAACGGCATTGATTATTCTATGCCTATGAACACTAAAATCGTCAGTGTCATTAGCGGCACCGTAACGAAAGCTGAATACAACAAGACGATGGGGTATTACGTTGAGGTTACCGGGAATACCGGGGTAAAAACACGCTACCTCCATCTCAATAAAATTCTTGTCAAAAAAGATCAAGCTGTGGGTCAGGGTTCCAGCATCGCATTATCCGGAAACAGTGGCCGTTCTTCCGGCCCCCACTTGCATTATGAACTGCTGATGAATGATAAACCGATTGATTCTTTAGCCTACCAACCTCAACTGAGGCTGGGAAAACTAGAGCAACATGTCTATGCCCATGTTCAACAATATGAGCAATATCTGGATTAATTGACGCGTGAATAGCGAATAATACAGGGAACGAGGCTGAAACCTTCGTTCCCTGTATATGCCCCCACTACGCTTTGTGTCGACGTAACCAGATTAATTTATAGGCTGCCGGGATAATAAACATCGACAACAGCGGGGCTGTGATCATCCCACCAATCATGGGTGCCGCAATGCGACTCATGACTTCAGAACCCGCACCAGTGCCCCACAGTATGGGTAGCAACCCAGCAATAATGACCGCGACTGTCATCGCTTTAGGTCGGACACGTAGTACCGCCCCGTGATAAAGCGCCTCATCGAGCCCAGTTGCCGTGAATGTATCCGGGTGAGTCAGCTTAGGATCTTCCTCAATGGCATGACGTAAATACATCAGCATCACAACGCCAAACTCGGCCGCCACCCCTGCCAGAGCGATAAACCCTGTTCCTGTTGCAACGGACATATGGAAGCCCTGCCAGTAAAGGAACCAGATCCCGCCAATCAGTGCAAATGGCAGACTCATCAGTATCAGCAACGCCTCATCGAATCGTCTGAACGCCAGGTACAATAAAACGAAGATAATCATGATGGTCATCGGAACCATCAACTTCAGTTTCTTGTTTGCATGCTCCAGTAATTCGAACTGACCTGAGAACGAGACGCTGGTACCGGGCTTCAGTTTGACTTTTTCACTGATGGCCTTTTTGAGGTCATTCACCACGGAAACCATGTCGCGCCCGCGCGCGTCGATATAAATCCAGCTTGCAGGTCGAGCGTTCTCTGTTTTCAGCATGGTTGGGCCAGAGATAATCTTCACGTTTGCCACATCGCCCAGGGTAATTTGCTGCTTCATCGGAGTCAGTATGGGTAGCTGTCTGAGTGCATCCGGGCCGTCGCGGTAGCCTTGAGGGTAGCGGATATTTATCGGATACCGGGCAACGCCTTCCACGGTTTCACCTATCGTTGCCCCACCAATGGCGGAGGAAACGAACAACTGAACGTCACCGACCGTCATACCATAACGGGCTGCTTTCTCCCTGTTGATATTCACATCGATATACCGTCCGCCCTCCAGACGCTCCGCCAGTGCCGAGAACACGCCTGGAACCGTTTTGGCGACTTCTTCAATACTCTGTGCAGTAGCATCGATATCAGCCAGCACAGTGCCTGATACTTTGATGCCAATGGGACTTTTAATGCCGGTGGACAACATATCAATGCGGTTGCGGATAGGTGGAACCCAGAGGTTGGCGAGCCCTGGTAAGCGAACTGTCGTATCGAGCTCATCAATGATTTTGTCCAGCGTCATTCCCGGACGCCACTGATCCTGGGGTTTCAACTGAATGGTGGTTTCCACCATTTCCAACGGTGCCGAGTCTGTTGCGGTTTCTGCTTTACCCGTTTTCCCGAATACAGACGCCACTTCAGGGACTGTTTTGATCAGTTTATCCGTCTTTTGCAGCATAGCTGCGGCTTCGGCAGGTGAAATACCGGGAAGCGTTGAGGGCATATACAGCAAATCGCCTTCGTTAATATTCGGTAGAAACTCGCCCCCGACCTTACTCAACGGCCATATCACGGTAAAGATGGACAGGGCAGCCACAACCAGCGTTAATTTTGGCCATTTAAGAACTTTAAGCAGCAACGGGTGGTACATTTTTATCAGGAAGCGGTTCAGTGGGTTGCTCGTTTCGGCCGGGATTTTTCCTCTGATCCAAAAACCCATCAGAATAGGAATAACCATTATCGCCAGCGCCGCAGATCCCGCCATGGCATAGGTTTTAGTAAACGCCAGTGGTCCAAACAGGCGACCTTCCTGCCCCTCAAGGGTAAAGATAGGAATGAAGGACAGCGTGATGATAAGCAGGCTGATAAACAGAGCCGGGCCAACTTCCACCGAGGCGTCAGTGATCACTGTCCAGCGCGTTTCGTTATTTATCTGTTCACCAGGGTGACGATGTTCCCATTCTTCAAGCCGCTTGTGCGCGTTTTCTATCATAACAATGGCGGCGTCCACCATCGCCCCCACGGCGATAGCAATGCCTCCCAGCGACATAATATTGGCATTCATCCCCTGGAAGTGCATGACGATGAATGCAATACACAACCCAAGCGGAAGTGAAATGATGGCAACCAGTGCAGAACGCAGGTGCCAGAGGAACAGAGCGCAGACCACCGCGACCACAATAAATTCTTCAAGAAGTTTGTGGCTAAGGTTTTCGATTGACCGGTCAATAAGCTGGCTGCGATCATAGGTTGTCACCACTGACACACCTTCCGGCAGGCTGCTTTTCAGGCTTTCAAGTTTATCCTTGACCGCAGAAATCACTTCTCGCGCATTCTTACCTGAACGCAGAATAACCACCCCACCCGCCACTTCGCCTTCACCATTGAGCTCTGCAATCCCACGGCGCATTTCGGGCCCAATTTGAACGCGGGCGACATCTTTCAGGTAGACAGGTACACCGTTCGCTCCCGCTTTGAGAACGATATTGTTGAAGTCATCAAGTGATTGCAGATAGCCGCTGGCTCGCACCATATATTCAGCTTCAGCCATTTCGACAGAAGAGCCGCCTGCTTCCTGGTTTGAAGATCCCAGCGCTTGCTTTACGTCAGACAGACTGACGCCGTACTGGGCCAGCTTCATCGGGTTAATCTGGATCTGGTACTGTTTTACTACCCCACCAACAGAAGCCACTTCCGCGACATTGGGAATGGTTTTCAGCTCGTATTTCAGGAACCAGTCCTGGAGCGAGCGTAATTCCGCAAGGTCATGCTTGCCGCTGTGGTCGACTAACGCATATTCGAAGATCCAGCCCACACCTGTCGCATCCGGGCCTATTTCGCTACTGACGCCTTCAGGCAACTTAACCTGATTCAGGTATTCCATGACGCGTGAACGGGCCCAGTACAGATCGGTACCATCTTCGAAAATAACGTACACATAGGAATCACCAAACTGAGAAAATCCACGCACCGTTTTAGCACCAGGTACGGAAAGCATGGTGGTTGTCAGTGGGTAAGTGACCTGGTTTTCAACGAGCTGTGGTGCCTGCCCCGGATAGCTGGTTTTAATAATGACCTGCACATCAGAGAGGTCAGGTAAAGCATCAACTGGCGTATTGATGATAGTCCAGGTGCCCCAGACGCTCAGGAACAGGGCGGCCATCATCACCAGAAAACGGTTAGCGACGGAGCGCCGGATAATCCATTCAATCATCGTTTTCTCCTCAGTGGCCTGCATGCTCGTTTGCTGGCGGGTTCGTCATCTCGGGTACCATCGACGCCGGTTTATCTGTATGACGCATACGATCTAACGCACCGGTAATGTTCGCTTCCGAGTCAATCAGGAAAAGGCCATTGACGACCACGGACTCACCTTCAGCCAGACCCGAACCGATCCCTGTCTGGTCTTTTGACTCATGCAGTACGTGGATTTTTTTAGGCACGAACCGACCCTCACCATCAACGGTAATGACACGCTGTTCATTACCGGTATCAATAACGGCCTGAGAAGGGATGAGCAACATTTCCTGGCTTTGTGTGTTGAGCTTCAGGTAGGCATTCATGCCGGGTTTGAGTAACTCTTCTTTATTATCGACCTGTAGTCGAACCTGGAGGGTTCGGGTGGTTTGATCGAGGCTGGGAAGCGTAATCCATTTCTCGATGGTGAATGTTTTGCCCGGGTAGGCAGGTACAGAAACGTCAAACTGAGAGGAATCCTTCAGCAGATAAGCGATAGATTCGGGTACCGCAGCACTGATCCACACCGGGTCCATCCCCTGAATCTGGGCCACAACTTTGTCTTTTGAAATATTCATACCGGTTCTGAGATCAAATGCAGTGATGACACCATCAATCGGCGCTTTAATAGTGAAGCGAGTCTGAATGTTCCGTGTGTTGCGCAAGCGCTGAATGTCCTCGTCAGACATACCAGCAAGGCGAAGACGTTCAAGCACGCCTTTTATTTGCACCGCTGAGCCACCTGTGCCAGACAGCAAAAGGTACTCGCTCTGTGCCTCTACCCATTCAGGAATAGTGATATCAACCAGGGGAGCGCCCTTTTTCACGTTATCACCAATGGTCAGCGGGTAGACTTTTTCGATAAACCCCTCTGAACGGGCCTGAACAATGACAAACTGATAGTCGTTAAAACTGACATTGGCCGGAATAGTTTGCGAATAGGTCAGGCGTCCGGTGCGGGCTTTTTCTGTCTTAAGCCCCAGATTCTGGACCTGGGTCGGATCAATACGGATACCCTGGCTATTGTCGCTCCCACCCTCATCGGCATATTTCGGCACCAGATCCATATCCATGAACGGTGACTTACCGGGCTTGTCGAATTTAGTATCGGGTTTCATCGGGTCATACCAGAACAGCACTTTACGTTCTGTTGATTGCGTTTCTGCTTTCTTCTCAGAAACCAAATAATGATAAACACCGACGGATATCACTCCTCCAATGATAAGACTGCTGATAATCATTGCAGTATATTTCAATTTTAAAGCACCCATATCTATTCCTGATGAGGCATTATAAAAAACAGTTTATATATCCGGAGGAGCCTTTTAAAAACGATAAACCAGTCGCCCATAAATCATGCCTGGCTGAAAAATAAAGACTCGTCAGGCGTTAATCAGGACTGGTTGGTTTTAATGTCCTGAAGCATGGAGATGTTTCCTTGCTGCACAAAACTGAAGTCCACCTGACTGCCGACTTTCAGAGAAGTGATGCTGGAGTTCAGTGTCACAAAGGTGAAGCGCATGCTCATGGCGGGCCAGCCAACAGCGGGGATGGCCTCATGGGCAATGGTGATTTTTTTATTTGTCAGATCAATCTCTTTTACTACCCCTTTGCTGTTAATAACTTGCTGTTGTACAGGTGCCTCAGAAGCCATTTTCATCTCTCCCATATCGGCATGCTTCATTTCACTCGCCTGAGCGCCTGAAGCCATAACAACAGAGAAGAGTGCAAATAAAGCGATTTTTGCTGAATGATTCATTTTAATTACTCCTGAGTTTTGTATATTAAAAACTTACGCTGCCCATCCACCACCCAGTGCGGTGAACAGATTAATTTCATTGACTTGCTGTGAATATTTCAAATCCAGAATGGATTGTTGAGTCGAAAATAATGCTCTCTCAGCATCGATAACTTCGATATAGCTCACTGCACCGCTGGAATATAAGCCTCGGGCTCGCTGTAGTGTTATCTGAAGCGAGTCAAGATAACGAAGCTGTGCAGTTATTTGCTTGCTGATGGTTTCACGTAATGCAAGCGCATCAGCAACCTCCTTAAAAGCAGTCTGAATTTTTTGCTCATAACTGACGACTGATTGCTGCTGGCGAACTTCCGCCAGTGTCAGGTTGGCTTTATTGCGGCCTGCATTAAAGATGGGTATTTCAATTTTAGGCATAAAATTCCACACGCCGGTGCCTGCGCTAAACAGACTCGACAGATCCGAACTGCTGCCTGAAATCCCTCCGGTTAATGAAACGGAGGGGAAGAACGCGGCGCGGGCAGCGCCAATATTGGCATCCGCTGCTTTCAGCGCATGTTCGGCTTCCATAATGTCCGGTCTTTGCAGCAGGATGTCAGAAGACAAATTTGCCGGGAGCTTTACCGGATTAATGTCCATTTGCGCGACATGTTTATCATCAGGCAGTTCGTTATATTTACCGACCACCAACTGAAGCGCATTGTTCGCCTGCGCAAGCTCACCTTCTCTTTTAGCAATGTCGGCACGTGTGCTTTCAATCAGCCCTCGCGCTTGTTCCAGCGCCAGTACGTTAGTACTGCCGGTGATGAGTTGCTGTTCAACAAAGGCATAAGATTGTTGATAGTTTTTCAGCGTTTCTCGGGCAATATTCAGCTGTTCGTAAGCCAGCCGCTGGTTGAAATAGCTCTGTGAAACATTGGAAACGAGCAGAATATGCACCGCACGTTGCGCCTCTTCACTGGCAAAGAATTTCTGGCGGTCAGCCTCGCTAAGGTTCTTCATCTTACCAAAGAAATCCAGCTCAAAGCTGAGATCGAGCCCGGCGTTATATTCCCGGGTCGTGGCATTCTCACCGTTTAACGCCCCGCTGTAGCTGGCCGCTAAAGAGGTATTCAACTGCGGATATCGGTCCGCATCGGTGACGTTATACTGCGCTCTGGCTTCCTGGACTTTCAGGGCTGCCATTCTGAGGTCCCGGTTGTTTTGTAATGCATCTTCAATCAATAATTTTGCCTGAGGATCGGCAAAAAATGTTCTCCAGCCTGTATCCTGGTAACCTGCTGTTACCGGAACCAGTGAGTTTCTGGAGAGCGAGAATTGCTGTGGAACCGGGGATTCAGGACGCTGGTAGTCAGGCTCAAGCGAAGTACATCCTGCCAGAATGAACAATGTTGTGAGTGTTAATTGTTTGAATTTGAACATGTCGCTGTGTGTCCGGCAGAGTGTGTGAAGATGTCGATGAACACTTTACCGGAGCAACTCTGTTGGGTGAGTGACAGGATAATGACAAAGCTGTCATTTAACGGATAATTCTTTGATATCAGTCTGTTGCTCACTAGAATGACGACATCACATCAATGTGCATGCAGGAGGAAACATGAAAATTTTGATTGTAGAAGATGAGGTGAAAACAGGAGAGTACCTTAGCAAAGGGCTGACGGAATCAGGTTTCATCGTTGATCATGCGGACAACGGATTGACCGGCTACCATCTTGCCATGACTACTGATTACGATCTGATGGTGCTGGACATCATGCTGCCTGACGTGAACGGCTGGGAAATTGTGAGGATGTTGCGGGCGGCGAATAAAAGTATGCCTATCTTGCTACTGAGTGCCCTGGGAACGATAGAGCACCGGGTTAAAGGCCTTGAGCTGGGCGCTGATGATTATCTGGTGAAACCTTTTGCTTTTGCTGAACTGCTGGCGCGAGTCAGGACGCTGTTACGACGAGGTTCTGCTGTCATTGCAGAAAGCCAGTTTCAGATAGCAGATTTAACACTTGATCTGGTGTCCAGAAAAGTGAGCCGAAAAGGGATCCGCATCTCATTGACCAGTAAGGAGTTCACTCTGCTGGAATTTTTCATCCGCCACCAGAGCGAGGTACTTCCTCGCTCACTTATCGCTTCGCAAGTCTGGGATATGAATTTTGACAGCGATACCAATGCCATTGATGTGGCGGTTAAGCGCCTGCGCGCCAAAATTGACAATGATTTTGAACCTAAGTTAATTCAGACGGTGCGTGGAGTGGGTTATGTTCTTGAGGTGCCAGATGAGGAAAAATAACCTCAACCGCCGACCCTTCTCTCTCGCCACCCGGCTGACCTTCTTTATTAGTCTTTCGACCATCATCGCATTCGTGGCATTCACGTGGGTTATGCTGCACTCGGTAGAAAAACACTTCGCTGAAAAGGATATCAGTGACCTGAAACAAATCAGCCTCTCGCTGGAAAAGATACTTAAAGTTCCTGATGGCTCCGAACAGCAGAAAGCAAAAACTATCAGCAATATTATGGAAACCTACCATAATATTTCGATATTACTTCTTGATGGTAATAAACAGGTGCTTTATCGCTCTATTGATGGTCCTGATCTTACACCTGTACTCTCCCCTGAAAATGCCCAACAGCCAACTGATTCAGAGGGTATTTTTATCTTACCTAATCCTGGGGAAAGCGCGGGTATGCATTCGGATAGTCAGATGAGGAATATGACCTACCGTGTGATGACAACATCGGTGAAAATAACAGATAATACAGCTTCTTCAGCCTATACATTACTGACAGCACTTTCAATTGATTATCACCAGCACTATATCGACCAGCTAAAGCGTAATCTTATTGGCATTGCCTCAGTCATCAGCCTCATGATTATTTTAATCATATTACTTGCAGTTCACACAGCGCACCAACCTTTACGCGATGTCAGTCGGAAAATAAAAAATATTTCCTCTGAAAATTTGGATGTCCGGCTTGATTCAGACAGTGTCCCCATTGAACTGGAGCAACTCGTTATTTCGTTCAACCATATGATTGAGCGAATTGAGGATGTTTTTACCCGGCAGGCTAATTTCTCAGCAGATATCGCGCATGAAATACGAACCCCTATTACCAATCTGGTTACGCAGACTGAAATTGTGTTAAGCCAGACGCGTACAGATGAGGAACTGAAAGACGTCCTGTATTCTAATCTTGAAGAATATAACCGCATGGCTAAAATGACCAGTGATATGCTGTTTCTGGCACAGGCTGATAATAACCAGCTCATACCTGAAAGGGCGATGATAAACCTCCAGAGTGAAGTCATTAAAGTGTTCGATTTTTTTGAGGCCTGGGCGGAAGAACGCGAAGTCAGTCTCAATGTTGAAGGTAGCGCATCTCGCGTTGAGGGCGATCCGCTGATGCTACGGCGTGCCATCAATAATCTTTTATCGAATGCTATTCGTTATACACCGAAAAAGATGACGGTAACCGTCCATATCAAAGAACATCATCAATGGGTTGATTTAATTGTTGAAAACCCTGGCACACCGATCCCTGAAGAACATCTGTCACGGTTGTTTGATCGTTTTTATCGTGTTGACCCATCAAGGCAACGAAAAAGTGAAGGGAGTGGCATTGGCCTTGCCATCGTGAAATCCATCGTGAATGCACACAAAGGAAAAACTAGTGTCACTTCGGATACTGTTTCAACCTGCTTTATTATTTCGCTTCCCGTAACCGCACCCGATAAATGCTAACTGAAAGACAAACAGCCATTCGCTGTTTGTCTTTTATTTCAATATATTCAGCATATGACATATTTGTCATTATCCTGTCACGCATTCAACAGAACCCCTTCCTTATAATCTCTCATCAACCGATGATTCAGACGCTCTGAACATTTATCGCTTACACATGAGGGAAAGACCATGAAAAAAATTCTAATTGCCGCCACTTTTGCTATGACTTTTGCTTCCTCTTCCTGGGCCGCAGAAAACATTAATGTGCACGACCAGGTTAATAATGCCCAGGCACCGGCACATCAGATGATGTCAACCGAACAAAATTCAACGGTGAACGGTTCTGAATCCCCAATGATGGACATGAACCAGCATGAGAAGGCAGTGGTTGCACATGAATCCATGAATAACAGCAATTCAAACGCCCATCAACAAATGGCGGATGAGCATAAAAAAATGATGGGTAATATGAATAAAGCGGGTGGTTCTACAGCGAAACCATTTTCACAAATGAATGAGCATGAAAAGGCAGCGGTTGCGCATGAAACAATGGGTAATGGCCAGTCAGGTGCACACCAACAACAGGCTGAAAAACATCGTAGCATGGAATCATCTAACTGATTGAGACTCCGATGAAACAGTCTGGTTTCTTCCTGACTGAACCAACAAAGAGTATAAACAATCGGGACTTAATCCTGGGCAGGCTGATGTGTTTCGTGTTTTTTCAAGCGGAAATAGGTTGCCCGGGAAATGCCGGTTTTCTCCATCACAATTTTGGCTGGCAGTTTTTGAACAATGAGTTCTCGGGCGATGACTGATTTTTGATGTGGTTTACGCCCGAATTTAACCCCAGCTTCCAGAGCTGCGAGCCGTCCTTCATTGGTGCGTTCCAGAATGCGTTCACGCTCAGCCTCGGCCACAGCAGCCAGTATCTGAATCACCATTTTCCCCATCGTACCTTCTGTACTCAGTCCATTTTCAAGAAACCGTATAGCGATCCCTTTTTTATAACAGGCATCAACAATGTTGATCATATCAGCGGTGTTACGTCCAAGTCGGTCCATTTTGGTACACATGATGATGTCGTCTTTTTCCGCACGGGCAAGCAGCCTTTGTAAACCGTCGCGTTCGTCTGTCGCTCCCGACATCATGTCAGTAAAAATCCGATCATCTCTGACCCCCACAGATTTTAGTTCCGTAACTTGCGCCGTCAGTTTCTGATGGCTGGTTGATACCCTTGCATATCCCAGTAATGCCATATTAGTCTCACAAATCGATATTGATACTGCGTAGTATCATAAGGCATAAATCACGATTTCTGATACTTATGTTTATTACCGTTTTCAGTGGTCTCAAAACTTATAACATTTGAGACGGTTAAAAAGAGAACAGAACACCCGTTTACGAAAGGATGCGCAATGAATGATGACTTTCTGACCAGCGAACAGACACAAAACTACGGTCGCTATGTGGCAGAGCCAAATGAAGTTCAGCTGGCCCGGTATTTTCATCTGGATGAGCGTGACCTTGCTTTTATTAATCAGCGACGGGGAAAACATAACCGGCTGGGGATTGCACTACAGCTGACTACGGCACGCTTCCTGGGAACATTTCTTCCTGATCCCCTTCAAACCCCCTCATGCATCCGTTTTTACATTGCGGCACAGTTGAATATCAGCCGACCAGAGATCCTTTCCCGATATGCTGAAAGAGAAAATACCCGCTGGGAGCATCAGGGACTTATCAAACTCTATTTTGATTATCATGATTTTGGTGATTTCCCCTGGACGTTCAGACTGAAGCGTTTGCTTTATACTCGCGCCTGGCTCAGCAATGAGCGCCCAGGCCTGCTGTTTGATTTTGCTACCGCATGGTTGCTGCAAAATAAGATCCTGCTACCCGCAGCCTCGACTCTGACAAGGCTGATTGGCGAAGTACGGGAACGGGCAAGTCGACGGTTGTGGCGAATGCTGGCTTTGTTGCCTGACAGCTGGCAGAAAGCACAACTGAACGGTTTACTTGAAATACCTGAAGGACAGCGTATATCGGTGCTGGAGGAAATGCGAAAAGGTCCAGTCACTATCAGTGGACCGGCATTTACTGACGCTCTGGAGCGATATACCCGACTGCGTAGCATGGAGTTTTCCCGGCTAAATTTCTCCGGCCTGCCTGCCATCCAGCTGCGAAATTTGGCCCGTTACGCCGGAATGGCTTCGGTGAAATACATATCAAGAATGCCTGAGGAACGGCGACTGGCCGTGCTTACTGCGTTTGTGAAAGCGCAGGAAATTTCGGCGCTTGACGAGGCCGTGGATGTGCTGGATATGCTGATACTGGATATCACGCGTTCTGCGAAAAATAGCGGGCAGAAAAAGCGACTCAGAACTCTGAAGGATCTTGATCGTGCTGCGTTATTACTGGCACGCGCATGTGCGCTATTACTTGATGAGAACACCGATGAGGCCGCACTGCGGCAGGTAATTTTCCGCCGCATACCAAAGGACAAACTGGCTGAATCTGTCGGCAAGGTAAATGAGCTGGCACGGCCGCAAGATACTCATTTTCAGGATGAAATGGTGGAACAATATGGGCGGGTGAAGCGCTTCCTGTCCGCGATGTTGCGTGACTTACACTTTCAGGCTGCCCCGGGCGGGGAACACACGTTGTCAGCAATCCATTATCTGGCTGAACTGAGTAGCTCAAAAAAGCGAATTCTCGACGATGCACCAGAGCACATCATTTCCGGTCCCTGGAAACGGCTGGTATACGACAAAGATGGCAGGATTCTACGCGCTGGTTACTCGTTGTGCCTTCTCGAGCGTCTTCAGGACTCTTTGCGCCGTCGTGATCTCTGGCTGGAGAACAGTGACCGATGGGGTGACCCGCGTCAAAAATTGCTTCAGGGAACTGAATGGCACGCACAACGGATCCCGGTATGTCGGGCGCTGGGTCATCCATCAGACGGAACTAAAGCAGCAGAACAACTGGCTACGCGGCTTGATGACACCTGGAAATCAGTGGCTTCACGTTTTGCCTGCAACGCGGCAGTCAGCATAAGCAATGAAGATAAGCATCCCTCACTGACGATCAGCAGTATGGATAAACTGGACGAGCCACCGGCACTGATACAATTAAACCGTCGGGTAAGAGAACTGATCCCACCCGTAGATCTGACTGAGCTGTTGCTTGAAATAGATGCCCGAACCGGTTTTACCCGCGAATTCAGCCACGTCAGTGAATCAGGTGCACGGGCGCAGGATCTCCAGGTCAGTCTGTGCGCAACACTGCTTGCGGAAGCCTGCAATATAGGGCATGAACCTCTGATAAAACATAATATTCCCGCGCTTACTCGTCATCGTCTGAGCTGGGTTAAGCAAAATTATCTCAGGGCAGAAACGCTGGTCAGTGCTAATGCACGGTTGGTTGATTTTCAGTCCACGCTGCCGCTCGCGGGGTACTGGGGAGGTGGGGAGGTTGCCTCCGCAGATGGTATGCGTTTTGTCACACCGGTTAAAACGGTTAATTCCGGACCAAACCGTAAATACTTTGGTTCAGGACGCGGTATCACCTGGTACAACTTCGTCTCCGATCAATACTCAGGTTTCCATGGCATTGTCGTTCCCGGTACGCTTCGTGATTCCATATTTGTACTGGAAGGGCTTCTGGAGCAGCAGACCGGACTGAATCCGGTAGAAATTATGACGGACACAGCAGGCTCCAGCGATATCATTTTTGGCCTGTTCTGGTTGTTGGGCTACCAGTTCTCACCTCGTCTGGCCGATGCAGGTGGGTCGATATTCTGGCGGGCAGATAAAACGGCGCATTATGGTGCTCTGAATGAGCTGGCCCGGGGATGTGTTGAGATGTCGAAAATAGAATCCCAATGGGATGAAATGATGCGAATGGCGGGTTCACTGAAACTTGGAACCATCCATGCATCAGAGCTTATTCGCTCACTGTTGAGAAGTAGCCGCCCATCTGGCCTGGCTCAGGCGATTATGGAAGTGGGCCGGGTCAACAAGTCTTTGTATCTTCTCAACTATATCGATGATGAGGATTACCGGCGTCGGATACTCACTCAGCTCAACCGGGGAGAAGGACGTCATGCCGTGGCTCGAGCCATTTGCTACGGACAACGTGGTGAGATTAGAAAACGCTACCGTGAAGGGCAGGAAGATCAACTAGGTGCTCTGGGCCTGGTGACCAATGCGGTTGTGCTGTGGAACACACTTTACATGCAGGAGGCGTTGTCACATCTTCGCAAATCGGGGGAAACGCCTGAGGAGGAGCATCTGGCAAGATTATCGCCGCTGATATATGGTCACATAAATATGCTGGGGCATTATACGTTTTCGTTACCGGAAGATATTTTGAAGGGCGAGCTAAGACCATTAAATTTCAATACAAACAATGAATTAAACTCTTAGCGTGGTTTTTTACATCATTGGACCTCGAACCCCTTTATCTGTTTGCCGGTTTCTCCCGTTATTCGTTTGCGGATTTTTGTGGATAAGAGACGTTGCACATCATCAGAATGCACGTAGCAGGAGGTAGTTTGTATTGCTATGGCCGTAAACAGCTCAGGAAAGGGACAAAATAGAGAAACGGGCAGATGACAGGCAGCACAAAATGCCCCGTCGGGGCTGGCTACATTCAGGCAGGTAAATCTGAGGGTCAGTGTGGCGGCGGTGACGCCAGTGCCAGTTCGAGCTGATAAAGACGCTGGATGGCCAGCTGCTCGAGGCGTTGTGGCGTACACCAGTAAGCCTCATCCGGCGCCATCGTCTTCAGCAGGAAACACGACATTTCATATACCTGGCTGTCACGGGGCAGTCTGGCCAGCCGGTTAGCCCGTTTACGGTCGGCCCCACGCTGACGGCGGAACTTCAGCGCCTCTGCGCGTTTCTGTGCCGCCCAGCGCTGACGCGCAGCATGAGGTGAAAGTTCGTCATGCTCACTCATCACCCCTTCAGCAATCAGCCGGCGACGTTCTTCACTCTCACGCAACTTCTTTTGTTGCTGTACTTCGAGCTTTACCAGGTCCACACCCAGCATCGAGAATCCCAGAGCGGTGATCCAGACGTATTTAGGAAACCAGGTGCGGGACTCGCGGTCCCAGGTCTTTTCTTCGGAGATAGCCAGTACGCCAAAACGGATCTGCTCATCAATAAGCCGGGACAGGCGCGACACTGTCACCTCCTGTCCTGCAATCAGCTGACCTTTTTCGTCCTTCGGACTGATTTCAAACGCCAGACGTGACACACACATCCCAACAGAATGTTTGCCGGCATCGCAGAAGCTCACCAGTGCTGGCCAGAGTGCATCCAGCAGATACTGTTTCTCAGGGCGGAAGGCATATTTACGGCCGGCCCGTTCGCGTTCACGGACATAAAGTGGATGGCGGGACATGTGCATCCGCAAACGGGGCTGACCAGTCTGCGGATCTTTCATCACCAGGCGGTGATAGGCATGGCCAAGCTGACCGCCGAGGGCTTTATAATGAGCTGGTCGGAACCAGGCCGGTCTGTCACATTTAGCTTTAGTGGAGTGTTCGCCACGCCGGCGCAGAGATTTTTTCCTGACGGGTTCAACCAGAAAGGCTTCTTCACAGCGTTCGCTTAACCCTTGCCAGAAACGGTCCCGGTCTTCGATATCAGGATGGAATTTATGATTATGTAAAGGTTGTTCAGACACACCTTTCCGCGCTTATGTTGCACGGAAGGAGTACGCACAAGAGGTCTTGAATTTCTCTGGGCATGAATTTATACTCCCCGCACAGAGCAACAGCTTCTGTGCAGTTTTAGTAGGACCCCGTTAATCTAATCAGCCCGCCAAAGTTGAAGAAGATTATCGGGGTTTTTGCTTTTCTGGCTCCAGTAAATCCTCAGAACCAGTTCCCTGCCACTTTCTGGCGTGGCTCAACCATACATTCTGTTAAACGATCAGTAATCTGTTAATGACTCCCGATACGGTAAGTAAAACTACTCCGTAAAAGGATCTGACCGACAACAGTTCGCCGTTGTTGCGCTGGTCATCGTTGTTAACATTTTTCATATGATACCCGATTTTTCTCCTGTGTGAATATCCATAATACCTGTCTTCCTTACCCCTAAACTAAATTGCGTCTTTATTGATGAAATTATTCTTTCCTTAACCTAAATATTCATAGAAAACAGTCCAATATATGAATAATCATGAATTTCAAAAATCATGTTTGTTCCAGCAAAAACTGAACAATAATCACATTTTTCCGTCTTTTTTGCTGGTTATAAAACAACCAATGAAACAGATCGATATTCTGTACCATCATCCAGAGTCAGCATAATTGATCGATCATGGATCTCATCACGATCTTTTATGCTGGTTTAAAACAAAGTTATCCACAGGATGGATACTTAAGGAATGCTAAACGACTATTTACATTCAAATACATTTCGGGATATAAACACGACCATTAAGTACCAATATAGTTTTGTATGCTGCACTGAATGATTTATCCGGTCTATTCTACTAACCAGGCTTCGCCAGTCTGAACAGCACGAACAGATACAGGTTAATTGTTAACCATGAACAGCATCACAAAATCAGCATTGATAAAACGGAGAAACTCTTTCTCCATCGCCAAAAAAAGGAATGGCTCGCCGGCCATTCTGGCTTCACTGATTTTTGTGCCCGGGGGGACCGAGTGAGTACACCTCGTCCATACCAAACGCCGGGTACAAACTTCAGTGAGGCGAGTTCAGTATGAACATTTGATTTTTGACCAGTCACTCCACGGTCAAAAAATTCTTGGGCTCGCCCGCAATTTACCTCTCACTTTATTTATCGCAGGACAATCGCCATGGAAGCGTGGTATCTCGTTTGTTATGAACCCGGGAAAGAAAAACTGTACAGGGCCCAGCTCAGCCTGAGCCTGAAAAACATCACCGTTTTCTGCCCTATGCTTAGAACCTGGCGCCCCCGGACAGACTGCAACGGCGTCAGACCTTTCATTGAGCCCCTTTTCAGGGGATATCTGTTTGCCTATCTTGATCCGGAAGTGATCCACCCGTCACGCATCGAAGAAGAATGCAGCGGGGTGAGTAAGTTTGTTATATATGGTCAGGAAATTAAGCCGTTACCCGCGTCTGTTATGGAAACACTGATGGCGCTCCCGGCCTGCGCTGATGAGCGTGATGTCGTCCCTAAAGCCGCAAAGCAGGAGAAAGCCGCTCAGCGCCCTTACCGGCCCCCGCGTAAACGTAAACAGCGGATGAGTAACCCTTCACCGCTTCAGAGTGTGCTGTACGATAAAATCAGCAGGATAGTCAGTACTGATAATGAAATGCAGCGCACCGCCATGTTCCTGGCATTGACGAAATCTTTCCATGACCATACAGATCATCCCGGCAACCGGTAGTCCGGGTTTGCCGCTGTGGGGCAGACATCCCCACAACGTGTTTTCAGCCCCCGACATTCACTGCCAACAACCTCACCTACCCCCCAGGTCACTCTCCGGGTTGTGTTGACATATTCTTACCCTGAGCTGCCTACGGGCAGCTCTTTTTATACGTGAGTCCCCATGACAAATAAAAATGTACGCCATCACACTGTGCGCTTTAACCCTGCACGCACGGAGGGCCTGGAAAAATTAGCCGTGGATATCGGTTATCAGCAATCTCGCCCGGTTACCGTTCACGCTCTGGTGAATGCGCTAGCCGACTGCCTGCTGGACAGGCAGTTCGAAATCCGCGTTCTGGCTGACAGGATCCAGATGAATGCAACCAAAAACCGGAGAGAGCCATGAAACGCGCAGTCCTGCTGCCACTTTTGCTTACCGGCTGCCAGCAGGGCCATGTCAGTCCACTGCCGGAAGCGCAGAGTTATGTGGACAACCTGATGGCCGCCCAGCTCCTGGTGGTTAAAGTTGAGCAGGAAAGCCTGGCACTGGCCAGTGGGCTGAACTTCTCTCCAGTCAGGCGCCCGGCCCCATCATCCACTCCACCCGTTACGATGCGGGGAACAGCGGTAAAAGCACCTGAACCGGTCGCCGGTACGTCGCTCTCCCTGCCCCCGGGGCCCCGCCTGATGCCGGGCCTTCAGCACGTGCGCTATACCGGCACACCGGATGCTCTGCCTGCGCTTGTCGTAAGTTCCGGTGCGCAGAGACGGCTGGATCAGGCTCTGGTGGCCATCGTACCCGCTGGCTGGAATACCGTATTGTCATCCCGCCTGAAAGCCGGCGCCTTGTCCCGGGTATCCTGGAACAGCGGTGAACAGTGGCCATATGTGCTGGAGAAACTGGCGCGTGAGCAGCAGCTGCAGATCAATATTTACTGGGCATCCCGACAAGTTACTGTGGACCGGGCCGATAAGGCAGGTGTGACCGGGGTGCCTGCAACAGCGACATCGCCGGCAACCACGATGGCCGCCCCACAAAGTAAGCTGTTAACGGGCCCTGTCGCCCCGACCGCCACACCGCCTGCAACACAGGCGGGGGCAGCAAAAGTCTTCACGCCGGTGAAAGCGCCTGAACCGGTCAGGCCTGCTCCCCGGGTCTGGCGGGCAGACACAGGCAGCACGCTCAAGGACACCCTGTTTACCTGGGCTGCCACGACCGACTGCGAAGTACTGCCCGGGAAAAAGTGGAGCATTGCCTGGGTGACTGAAACGAACTACCGCATCGATGCTCCGCTGCGGTTCAGTGGTCCATGGCGTGATGCCCTCAATCAGGTCTTTGCGCTGTATCAGCATGCGGCAGTACCGCTTTATGCCGGCACGAACTCTGCGCAGTGTGTCCTCAAAGTCGATGATAGACCCATGAACTGAGGTGGCGAATGAGTTACCTGATCCTGTCGTTCTTCTCGGTCTTCCTCCTGTTTTCCTCCGGTGTCCTGCAACACGATAACGCCACTGATGCCGGTCAATACCAGACCGATACGCAGCAACAACAGGCTGCCGCGACGTTGCGTTATATGAATGCCATCAACAGTTATCTCTACGCTCACCCGATGGCCGACGGCACATTCAGTGACAGCCTCCTGGAGGCTGCCCCACCTTCTGGTGTGCGGCATGTCATTCGTCAGGGCCGCGTATTCGTCTATCAGCCTTCCCAACCCGGGCTGAAAGACGCGCTGGTCACTGTTTCCCGACACTCAGCCCTGCTGGGCAGTGTTAAGTCCCGCCGGCTCATCGATCTGAGCGGCACCGATATGCAGATAACCTTGCCGGACCTTATTCCGGAGGGTTATCTCGTTTACCTCAACTGAGACGGGGCCCGCCCCCTCGAGACTCGCCCATGACACATCACCTTACCACCCGGGTCGCAACGCTTGTTGCCATCCTGGGGCTGGCCGGCTGTGGCACGTTTGACCGGATTAATCAGTCAATGGACACCGTCGATACAGACCAGACGACCGCCCGAAATAAAATGAAGAACGTAAGCCTGGGAAAACCGGTGCAGGAAATCACCACGCAGTGGATAAATCCCATCCCCCTCAATCAGGCTGCCATGACAAAAGAAGCGCTACCCGGTTGTGCTGTGACCCTCACCCGCCCGGGTGAAATCAGTCTGGCCGATGTCAGTGCTTTTATTACCCAGACCTGTCGTGTCCCCGTGGTAATCACCCCGGATGCTCAGGGCTCAGGCATGACGGCAGGGGCCACTGAAAAAATCAGCGGGCCCTTGCCGGTTCCGGTACCAGACAGCTCCGGGATGGTCCCGCTTAACCAGATGGGCGGGTCGGTCGCACCGCCCAAAATGGTGGTCAGCGCCAATACGCTACGGGGAATTAACTGGCAGGGCTCTCTGTCAGGCTTGCTTGACCACGTAACCACCCGCCTGGGTCTGTCATGGCGTTATGAACAGGGCCGTGTGGCGATTTTCTATCTGGATACACGCAGCTTCCCCATCCGGTTCCAGGATTCAAAAACCCAGTTTACCTCCCGATCAGTTTACGGCTCCTCTTCCGGTGGCAGCAGCAGCGACGGTGCCTCCACGGAAGGAAACAGCTCCCAGACCACCATCACGGATATGAACACCAATCGCTACAAAGAGATTGAAGACACCGTGAAGTCGATGCTGACACCGGGCACGGGCCGCATGTCCATTTCCACCGGGTTACTGACGGTGACCGATACATCCCGTGTGCTGAATGCTGTGCAGACCTTTATCGAGGGCCGCAATACCGAACTGACCCGTCAGGTTGTCCTGAACGTCAAAGTGTATTCCGTGACCAAAAAGCGTCAGGACCAGATGGGTATCGACCTGGATGCCATCTTTAAGTCCGGAAGTGTGGGCTTATCGCTGGGCAATACCATGGCCGGAACGGCCAGCAGTGCGATGACCGGCGGGATTAATATTCTGGACGGGAAGTTCGCCAACTCCAGCGCCTTTATCCACGCACTGGCACAGCAGGCCAATGTCTCCATAGTGACGCAGAACGCCAGCACTACCACCAATATGAGCCCGGTTCGAGTGCAGGTCGTCACCCAGCAGGACTACATCAGCCAGGTCAGCACGGAAAACACGGCAAACGTCGGCTCCAGTACCTCGGTCGAGAAAGCCACCATCTCCACCGGCTTCAATATGACCCTGCTGCCTTATATCCAGCCGGCAAGCGACCAGATGGAGCTGCAGTATTCCATTTCCATAAGCGATGAACCGGATATGCAGCCGGAAAAAGTCGGGGAAGTGACCCTGAAGCTGCCCAAAACCAAAATGCACAACTTTGCGCAAAGCACCATCCTGCGTTCCGGGCAGACGCTTCTGCTCAGCGGACATAACCAGGAGAGCAACAGTGTCAACCGTCAGGGGGTCGGCTCGCCGGGCTTCTTTGGGTTAGGCGGGGGCGTTAACGGGGAAAATAACGATGCCATTCTGGTCATTCTCATCACACCAACCCTCCTGGGGTGAGTCATGAAACAACAATTTATCCTCAATGTGGGCGAGCAGATCTGGGTGGCAGGCCTGCACTGGCTGGCCGCAGAAGGTCTGAGCCGGCGGGATCACCGCCATCAGGCCCGCGCGGTCGGCGCTGACCACTATCTGGTCCACAAGGGTCAGGTAGAGAAACTGGTGGGGGCCGCCAGTCTTAACCTGACCACGCTTACCCCCCGGGAAAAACGCCGGGCGATGGCACTGGCTCCACAGCTGATTGAGCTACTGGGGCCGGATGGCTGGGCTGTTTTCTCTTTGGGCGCCGACGTGTTCTATTTTGTGGCCACATCAGCCGGAGAGCTGTCACTGCTGTCGGATATGACCGGCACGCGTGACGAAATCCTGCAGGCCGTGGAGCGTTATCAGGCGTACTACGGTCACGACAGTGTCCGGGCGGTGTACAGTCCTTCAGGGTTCCTGCCGGGCATCGAGTCACCGGAAGGCAATCTGAATGACATCCTGACCGCCTGCACGGTACGTAAGTCATCACGTCTTTCACCGGTGTCTTCCCGTCGACCGGTTGTGCTGTGGACGGTCGTATTGCTGGCCGCCTTCTCCAGCTGGTATGGCATCAATCTCTGGCAGGACTATCGCCTGGCGCAGGAGAACACGGCCCGCGCCCGGGCACTGGCTGAAGCCAGGAAACTGGTGAAAAAGGATCCGCCTACCCCCTGGAAGCAGCAGCCCTTACCCGATGTCTTTATTCGGGCCTGCAGTGATAAGTGGGATGCACCGATAAGCCTCGCAGGCTGGCTGTTCCAGACGGCCATGTGCAGTCTGGATGATGACGGATTGCACCTTCGGCTGGCATGGCGCCGTCCGGAAGGCGGCACACTGAACCCCTTCAGGACCCGTCTGGAAGACACTTATCCAGGCCTGAAACCCTTCTTCAATATTCCCGGCACGGCCGACTCCGGTGGTGTACGTATCCCCCTGACGGTCGTCAACCTGCAGGAGCGGCAGGATGGCCCGGGAGACGCCGACGAAATTACACAGCGCCTGACCAACTACGCCTAGCAGCTGGCCGCCGGGCTGACGTTAAAGGAAGACAACACCAAAAGTGTGATAGTTGACGGTAACCTGGTGGATTTACCCTGGCGTACGTTCAGCTTTGAGCTTCAGACCGACATCCCACCCAGTCACCTCTTTGGTCCGGATTTTAACAGCGCCGGCATTCGTCTGAGCGGGATCAAAATGACGTTAATCAACGCCCGGCTGCACTACAGCCTGGAAGGAAAACTGTATGCACATTAAACCCATTCTGGCTGTGCTGGCGGGGCTGTTCTTTATCAGTGACGTCGCCCGGGCACAGGAGCCGGAGAAGACCGGCACCGTGGTGACGCCGTCATCCACCGCCACCCGCACCTGGACCATTCACGAACTGGAACGTATTCAGGCTGAAACGGTGTTGTATGAAGCCCGGGCCGCCCGGGCAAAAGCCATCATCAGCTGGCAGCAAAACGGTAACGGTCTGGATGCACCGGTGCCGGTTATCCGTGAGGCAACCGACGGTAAGAAGAATGACACGCAGGTGGTACAGGTTACGCGTAAAGACACGCTGCCCCGGATCCTGGAAATCGCCGGCAGCGGTAACCGGCTGAAAAGCCGAATGCAGATGGCCGATGGCACCGTTGTGGAAGTCGCGCCCGGACAACGCCTGCCCGGCACGACGTATACCGTCCAGCAGATCACCGCCAGCGGCGTTCGCCTTAAATCAGATGACGGCACTCTCCATTCCCCGAGCTTCAGCGAGTAACAACCATGACCCTACACACAACACCGGATGTGCTGGCGGACATTACCATTCCAGCGTCTGTCTCCACACAGGTTCATCTTCGCCGGACTGAACCTGCATTGTACATTGCCGATAATTACCGCAACACGGCGCATATTCAGGCGCTGGTCCGGGAAATTACCCGCCGGCTGCCGGACATCCCGCTCTCTACTGTCCCGCTCGATGAAATTCACGCCATGAATAAGGGACTCCCGACCGACGTCAGGATGGAACTGACATCACCACAACGTAAGGTGGTGGCCTTGTTCCGGCAGGCGGTTGAGCGAAAAGCATCAGATATTCATCTTGCTATCGGGGAAGACGGGCTGGCCATTGTGAAGTTTCGTATCCACGGTGAGCTCTTTAAGGTGGATTCCATGTCGAAGGAGGAAGCTGAAAACATGGCCTCGACAATCATACTTTCCATGTGTGACGTCACTGAGGCGCAGTTTAACAGCAGCCGGCCACAGGATGGTCGTATCAAGGCCTCTTACCTGCAGGGCATGAAACTTTTCGGTGCCCGTTACTCCCACACCCCCACGGTTTACGGTATCCATGCGGTGATGCGCCTCATTAAGGATGACAGTGAAAATCCACCGGGTCTGGCTGAACTGGGTTTTCTGGCGGAGCAACAGGAGACTCTGCAGGACATTCTCAACGTGCCTGAAGGGATAGTGATCCTGAGCGGCCCTACCGGCTCGGGTAAAAGTGCCACCCTGCGCACGCTGGCATCCATATACATGACCCAGCATGACTACCGCAAAAACCTGGTGACCTATGAAGATCCTCCGGAAGGTCGGATCATCGGTGCCGTTCAGTGCCCGATTGTGGCGGACAAAAACAATCCCGATGAAGTACTGCGTGTCTGGCGTCAGCTTCTGTCCAACACTCTGCGTATTGACCCGGATGCCATCATGGTCGGGGAAATGCGTGATGCCTTCTCGGCTAACTCCTGCGTAACGAATGCCATGACCGGCCACCTGGTGTTATCCACTCTGCACGCCAATGACCCGATTAATATCCTGGAACGCTTGCTGACGCTGGATGTGCGCCCGGAACTGCTTTCCGACCCGCAACTGTTTA
Source organism: Buttiauxella sp. AC142 (assembly GCF_979253435.1). Lineage (NCBI taxonomy): Bacteria > Pseudomonadati > Pseudomonadota > Gammaproteobacteria > Enterobacterales > Enterobacteriaceae > Buttiauxella > Buttiauxella sp. AC142. Next base: position 76,903 of record NZ_CEEDCH010000004.1, on the reverse strand, counting down.
TCGGGCTTATCAGCCAGCGACTGGTGCAGGTGCTGTGCCCGCACTGCCGTCTGGACTGGGAAACGGTACAGAGCACACTGCCTCAGAATGAGAACGCCATGATAAGAGCGCACTGTGATACCGACAGCGTCCGCTTTCGTCACGCAGAGGGCTGTGAACACTGCGAAGGCGGTGTGGCTGGCCGGCAGGTGGTCGCGGAAATTATCCGTCCGGATGCGCGGTTTATGCAGCGTTATCGCCATGAGGGAAAACTTTCCGCCCGACGTTACTGGCTGCAGCAACCCGGAAGCATTTCCCGTAACGCCCATGTGCTGAAACTCATCAACGCAGGACACGTCGACCCACGGGCTGCACAGTCCATCTGCCCGCTGGATGAAGACTGCCGGATGAATATCGCGGAGGTCGTCAATGAATAATAAGTACGCGGGCCTGCTCGTCGAGGCTCGCACCTCACTCAGGCTGGCCAATCGCTGGATCTACCGAAAAACATTTTCTACAGGTGACCGGCTGAAACTCTATGAAGAGCTCGGCTTTTTACTGGGTAATAAATTACGTCTGAATATCGCACTGGAAAACATGCTGACGACGGCGCGTAACGGCGGTGCAGCTGCGGCACGGGCAGCAGTCTGGCTTGAAGATATTCTGGACGGGATTAAAAACGGCCAGTCGCTCGATCGGGCACTGGCAGGCTGGGTTCCCCGTGGGGAATGCGCCATCATCAGTTCCGGTGTGCATGACGGAAAAATGGTGGAGGCGCTGGAGCGTGCCTCGATGGTCGTGCGCGGCATCGATGAGATGAAATCCAGCGTCTTCAGCCAGCTGGCTTATCCGTTCACCTTGTTGAGTGTCGTCGCCGGCCTTCTCGTCATGATCAACGATCATTTTCTTCCCCCACTTGAACGCATGTTTGCCCGTGAACTCTGGACCGGGGGGATGTGGTGGCTGGGTGCCAGTGCCAGCCTGGTCGCGGAACAGGGGCTGTATCTTGCGATTGTCACCTTTCTGGTGCTGGCGTGGGCCATCTGGTCGCTGCCCAATATCACCGGGAAGGTGCGGCGCGTCCTGGACCACATGATGCCCTGGTCACTGTACCGGGATTTTCAGGGGGTGGTTTTCCTGCTCAATGTGGCCGCCCTGCTTGGGGCGAACGTGAAAACGCTGGAAGCGCTGAATAAGCTCGCCTCCCATGCCTCGCCCTGGCTACTGGAACGGCTCAATGCCATCCGTCGTCAGGTCAATGCCGGCGACCACCTCGGTCAGGCGTTGTATAACGCGGGTTATAACTTTCCGTCCCGTGAATCCATTAACAAGCTGGTTCTGCTGACAGCCGGTCAGAACAGTGATAACAGCCAGCTGGTCATCGACCGTTATGCGCAGTACATGCTCAAAAATACCGTGAAAGCGATGAAGCGCCGCATCATGCGGCTCTCGATGCTGTGTTTTGCACTGTGTGGGATTTACATGGTCCTGCTTCTTCTTGTTATTCAGGACCTCAATACTCTGGCCGACCAGATCGGTAAGTAACCCTCTTCTTCATCCCGCCGCAGGGTGGTCTGCAAAGACCGCTCCGGGCTTCTTCGCGGCCAATGCCGCATCGTAAATACAAGGAAAACATCATGAGTGACTTTTCTACTCAACCCGCCGTAAGAGTACACCGAGGTGTGCTCTCCCTTGAGATGGTGATTGTGCTGGCCGTCATCGCCATTGCTGCTATCACTATTTTCCTGAATGCAGGAGGACTGTTCGGGAAAAACGACATTAATGCCGAAATGTCGAATACCCAGGAGATTGCGGTCAATACCCGCCGCCTTCTGAAAGATAACGGTCTGTATACGTTTAACAACGCCACCGATATGACCGGAACACTGATCAAATTCGGTGGCGCGCCGGGTTCAATGGCGGTGATTGGTGAAAGAGACAGTGGCACGGCCACCCTGCAGAACATCTGGAGCGGCGCCGTGACCGTTGAACCTGCGACAGCCGCCGGGGGCAAAACAGGCTTCACAGTCACCTACAATCTGGTGCCGATGACGGCCTGTACTACGCTGGCGTCTAAGTTGTCCCAGTCCTTCGGGGAAACGGCCATTAACGGCAGCAAGACCGTCGGTATTGTTAACTCGGCCACCTCAGGGGCCCAGTGTACAAAAGATAACGGCTCTGCAGGCACCAACACCCTCCGCTTTACCAGCATGACCTGATAACTCACCACGCGGACAGACGCCGTTCTGTCCGCCGGAGGCTCTGCCATGAACATCATTTTCGGGGCGCTGACGCTGCTCCTGACCGCTGTCATGTCGTTACCCGCCCAGGCATTTTGTTTTAACGAGGCCGGCGCCCGTTACCAGATAGATCCCCGGCTCCTGCAGGCGATTGCCCGACAGGAAAGCAGCCTGAATCCAAAGGCCGTCAACATTAACCGTGACAAGACCGGGAAGGTAGTCAGTCGGGATTACGGCATCATGCAGGTCAATGACACCCACGTCCCCAAACTCATCCGGATGGGAGTACTGAAGTCAAAAGAAGAACTGCTGACTAACCCCTGTCTGAATGTGCAGATTGGCACCTGGGTGCTGGCCAATCACCTTCAGGTGTGTGGCATCAGCTGGTCATGTCTGGGCTCGTATAACGCCGGGTTTGCCACCACGCAGACACAGGAAACACGCCGCATGAACTACGCCCGAAAAATCTATGACCGGTATCGCCGGGAACTGGGTCAGGGATAGCCATGATTGACCTGCTGTTTTTCATGGCCTGTCTGCTGTTGCTGTATGGCGCAGGCCGCTGCGTCCTGTCGCTCACTGCCCGCTACATTGCGCGGGCAGAAAACGGGGCCTTATCTGAATTACCACAACGAGCGCTCCTGCTGGGAATGTGGCTGACCTTGTGTGTGGCGGTACTCGGGGCAGGACTGGCGGGATTACTGGCTCCCTCACAACAAGTCAGGGCGCTGTTGGTCGGCGCCTGGTGTCTGGCGCTTGCGTCTTTAGATCTGGCCCGCTTCTGGCTGCCGTTTGCGTTCACCGCACCGATGGCCGTTACCGGCGCCATGTTTTCCCTGGTATTCATACCTGACCGGGGAACCAGTCAGTTAGTGGCAGAAGGCTTGTGTCTGTTTTTCCCGCTGCTGTTGATACGCCAGATTGCCGGTCGGTTCGCCGGGCATGAAATGTTTGGACTCGGGGATATCTGGCTGATAACGGCACTGGTGATGTGGTATCCGCTGCAGGATGTCCTCCTGGTCACGCTCCTGGCGTTACTGATTGCCCCGCCGGCCGCCTGGAAACAACACTATCTGCCGTTTGGTCCGTTCCTCTGCCTGTTCGCCGCACTGCCGGCGTTCATCTCGCTACAGGAAGTCTTATGAAAACGAAAAAAATCCACCGTGGCATTCTGAGTATTGAAGTGGCCATTGCGCTGGTTGTGGTGATGTTTGTCAGTATCTTTGGTCTCAACCGTTACAGCCAGTATGTCGATGAACTGGAGTGGACGTTGCAGGCCAGACACATGAATGCCATCACCACAGCGGCCAAAATCTACATTCGCGATAACCGGGATACGCTGGTCAGTCAGGTTTCGGGTGGCGGTACCGTGAAGCTCACCGGAACGCAGCTGCAACAGACGGGCTATCTGCCTGATGGCTTTTCGCTGAGAAACTCTGCCTCCCAGTCCTTTGAACTGGCGGTCACCCGTAACCCGAAAGCCTCGCAAAAACTGACGGCCTTCGTCTTGACCCGGGGCGGCACGGCGATCCCTTATAAAGGTATGCGCTTTATCTCCCAGATCATGGAAGGCTCCGGCGGGTATATCCCGACCGCCAATCAGGCTGTAGGCGCAAATGGCTCCTGGAAATTCAACCTGGGCAGTTACGGCCTGACTGGCGAAGCGGGTCGACTGACCAGCTACTTATCCTCGGATGTCCTCGGTACAGATGATCAGGAAAGTGACCGCTTGTATCGCTATGCCATTACGAGCCGACCGGAACTGAACCGGATGCACGCGGCCATCGATATGAACGGAAATAACCTGAACAACACCGGCACCCTGAATGCGCAGACGGGAAATTTCTCCGGAAACGTGAACGCTCAGAATGGTTCGTTTTCAGGAAGCCTGTCGGCCACGACCATCACAACCAATAATCTGAATGCACAAACAACCCGTACCTCCGGGGAAACCTATACCGGTGGCTGGTACAGAACCACGGGAGATACGGGCTGGTACAGTGAAAAACACGGTGGTGGCCTGTATATGTCTGACAGTCAGTGGATCCGAAGTTATAACAACAAAGGCATTTATACCGGCGGCCAGATGCAGGCAGGTTCAATCCAGTCCAATGGCACTCTTCAGTCCAGCGGCAGGGTTACGGCGGGTGAATATGTTCAGATCAATGGTCAGGGAACGGCCGGTACGGCATGTCCGTCAAACGGGCTGCTTGGCCGTGATCCATCCGGAGGCGTACTTTCCTGCCAATCCGGTGTGTGGAAAAAATCAGGGGGGAGCACTGTACTCACGGGTCTTGTCGCTAATGGGCAGCAGATCCCGTTACCGGGTGGTTTTAGCCAGAACCAGTGCTCCTGGAGTGTCAGTAACAGTGAAAACCCACACGGCTGGAAACCTAATTATTTTGCAGGACAAGTTGCGGCTGCTGATTCAAATCGGGTTGTTAAGTGTGGTCATTATGATGAATACAATTTTTACCCCGGCTCTAACCGGGGAGAACTGAGTGGAAAGTGCAGTTTCATCATTAGCTGCTCATAAACTGGCTGTCAGTTATCACTCCACCCTCACTTCACCTCTGCCATTACAGCGCCGGCCTGCGTGCCGGCATCTATCACTAGTTCACGGACTTCACCATGAAACGACACGTACTCGCGGCGCTGTTGCCGCTGCTGGCTGGCTGTCAGTCGGCTCCCGTCAGCAGCCTGCCCTCCACTCCCGACGCGCTTCAGCAAGCCACCCAGGAACGCCAGTCTGACATGTACCGGTTGCATCAGGCTGGGGCGATTAATCAGATATCCCCCACCTTACCGGGCCAAATCACGGCAAACAGCCAACGGATCACATTGTCGTGGGATGGCGATGCCGTGGAATTGCTTAACACGCTGGCCAGACAGCGGGGATATCGCCTGGTGTATTCAGGCACTCGCCTGCCCTTACCCGTCAATATTTACGTGACGGACATGACCTTTAACCAGGTGCTGGATTTGATACGGGTACAGACGGGCTGGCGCGCCACACTCAGCCAGAGCGGTATCGAGCTGCGCCTGCATTTTTCTCTGCCGGATAAAGGGGATCGTACCGTATGACGCGTTATCTGTTAGTCGCCTTTCTGCTCGGCGTTGCCCTGCCGGGTCTGGCAGCAGAGGCGCCCCCGGATATCTCTGCCTATCTCAATCCTGAGAAGAATGATTTCAACGGATTGAGCGAAACAGAATGGCAGATGATTAATGATGCCGGACACACCGTCGGCTTCCAGGGAGGAAAAGCACAGCGGGCATTCGAGCTTCGTCAGGCGCTGACGAACCGCGACGATGTGCTGAGCCGGACCTATGATTTTCGCCCACTCATCAGCCGCCAGGGTTATCTGCCCCCGGTGATTGTGACCGCGAAAGACACCGCCCACATCACGCCTGACCAGATACGCACGGCATACCGCACCTATAACATTCTGTCTCCGGCCCGTTTTGTCAGTAACCCGCCGGGCTGGCGCACCTGGTTGCTGACCGGCCTTGCCGTGCAACCTGAACGACCGGACCCAGGCGTGATCCCGAAAAACAGCAAAGAGCGTGACGTCTGGCAAGCTGCTATCCGCACCGGCTGGGATGAAGGACGGCAAAGTGCTGACCGCACACTGGAGTCCAACTTTAACCGCCTGACACGTGATTACACCGGGATGCTGCGTTATTCGACGCTACGCCAGCAGGGCATGATCACCGCACCAGATGTGAAGGAAACTCAGCAGACCGTGACCGGCACGCCAGAAGAACTGATGCTCGGAGACAAGGTGAAACAGATCCAGAAACACAGTGGTTTCGTGCTGGATAAAAAAGCCTGGAAACCTTCGGTACGTAAGGAGAGCCAGTGACATTTGAATCCTTCGATTTTCATGCACATGGCGGGCTGAACAGCGAAACATTCTGTCAGTTCCTGGTCCATTGCGCCCGACACAATGTGTCAGACATCTTTATTCAGGGCGGCGGACCGCTGGTTGTGGATGTGTATGGCCGCAAAGTCAGAGCCAGTGTCTTCCGTGTCGAACCTCCTCAGTTACAACGCCTGATGGATGAAGTGTTTTCTGAGCAGATCAAAGGAGAGCTGAAGGCCGGTCGGGGTATCGACCGCACCCTGCAACTGACCGGCGATATGGCGCAGCGACACGGACTGGCGCGCGGGGAACGTCTGCGTTTTCGCTGCAACTTCGTGCAGGCCACTATCGGGGATTACGACACGGTGCCGGCCCTGACCCTGCGAACCATTCCAACCGTGATACCGGCACTGGAATCGCTGGGCCTTGAAGCCGATTTGTTTCCCTACCTGCTGCCACATAAAGGTATCGGCCTGGTGGTCGGTGAAACCGGCTCCGGCAAATCGACGCTGCTGGCGGCGATTTATCAGTACTGCGCCCTGAATGATCCGGACCGCAAAATCGTGACCGCAGAAGATCCGATTGAGTTCCTGCTCAATTTCCCCGGCGCGGTACTGATGCCGGAGCAGTCAGAAATTGGCCGCGATATCCCGACATTTGCCGAACACCTGCGCCTGACCCTGCGTCGTGCGCCTGGCGTTATCGGCGTGGGCGAAATCAGGGACCCGGAAACACTCAGTGGTGCCGTGATGAATGGTCAGTCCGGTCACCTGTGCTTATCCACCATGCACACCAACTCACCCGGGGAAACCATTCCCCGCGCCCTGATGCTGGTTCCGGAAGGGCAACGTGAAGCCATGGCCGGCAACCTGCTGAGCAACCTGCAGTACGTCATTGCCCAGCGGCTGCTACGCACCACCAACGGCAAACGTCAGGCGGTACGTGAGTATCTGGTGTTTGACGACCACGTCCGTCACGAACTGGGGAAACTGCCTTATACCCAGTGGCGAAACTGGATTGATAACCATCTGGCAGGACTCGGACGCCGCATGAGTGACATCGCCTGGCGTTTGTATCGTGAGGCACAGATTGACCGTCGGGAGTTACTGACGGTGATAAGCGCGCGGGAAATAGCACGGAGGGAAGCCACAACATGAATATCTGCCCCTGGCGGGATGCAGGCAGGCGCCTGGAAGTCTTCGGCATTCCGGTGATGATGTTTTCGCTCTATCTGGCCTGGTTTCAGTGGCCCGAAACGATGACGCTGTGGATAGTCACTGCCCTTATCGCCTTCTTTAAAGTCATCTCCATTTTTGGTTTCACCCTGACGGTGCTGTGGCAGCGTCTTATCTACCGCCTGCGTGGCCAGCGTCTGTCCGGTCGCCCGTGGTGGTACCGCAAGTTCTTTGAATAACGGAGGTCGTCATGCAAAAACGCACGTATCTCACCATTCTGCCGGATAACCGAACGGTGGCCCTCCGGGCTGCCGGGAAGCTGGCAAACGGTGAGAACGCTCTTGAATATGATCGCTCACAAAAACTCTGGTTTGCGAAAGAAGGCGCTGACCTGGAACGCATTAAGGAGTGGCTGCCGGAAAACACCGTCTCCGGCAATACCGTCACCGTGGGAACAGACCTGTCTCCCCAGGAGGAGTTCGCTAAAGTCCTGGAAGACGCCGATTTCGTCCTCAATGACCTTCCCTTCATGGATGGCAAACTTCATCGGGTTCCGACTAAAGAGGACAGTGACGGTAAGCAGTCAGGGGTGTATCGGGGCTATCTCGATGGCCGGCCAGCTGGCTGGTATCAGAACCACCGCGCCAGCGAAGGTAAGGTGAACTGGACCTCGACCGGCAGTTTCACCTGGGACCCGAACGACGCCGTCCGTCAGAAAGCGCTGCAGGCACAAAAGCGCTGGGACCGGGAACGAAAGGAGCTGGCAGACTTCGACAGGATGGGCAAAAACCTGACCCGTCAGTGGGAAAAAATGCCTGCCCCGGGCGATGACCATCGCTATCTGCTCAGAAAAGGCGTCCCGGCTACCGACGGCGTCAGACAGGATAAGTACGGCAATCTGGTTATCCCCCTGAGTAACACCCACGGCAATATTCGCTCTCTGCAGTACATCGATCCGGACGGCAAAAAGAATCTAAAGAAAGACGCCGAGAAGAGCGGCAACTTCTTTGTGGTGGGTGGCGCGCTGGTTCCGGGGATGCCGGTGCTTTACGCAGAAGGTTATGCCACGGCCGCCAGCCTGAATATGGCCACCGGCCTGCCCGTGGTGATGACGGTGGATGCCGGAAACATGGTGACAGTGTCACAGGAACTCAAAGAGACACATCCCGGTGTCCCGCACATCATTCTGGGAGAAGACGACTTTACCCGTAAGGACAACAAAGGCCTGCTGAAGGCAGAAGAAGCCGCGCGCAATATCGGGGGTGTGTACGTCATACCGGCTTTTACCGACAGTGAACGCGCCCAGGCTTTTGCCGGAACCGCTTCCTTCAGTGACTTTAACGATATTCACGCTTCCCGGAGACTGGACGCCGTCAGGGACCAACTGGCACCTGTTCTGGACCCACTCATCCCTGGCTGGCGTGACTCATTTGTACAGGAAACCTTATCCATGCCTGATTCAGATAAAACCACAACTGTGGAAGAAGATATTTACCGTGAGTATCTGGCCGAGACACAAAACGATGCACTGAAAGCATCACCTGTCCCGGAAGTCACCCTTGCTCAGTCTGAGATTGAACAGCCGGTACCAGAAACCACCACCGCACAACCTGCAGATGAGCTGACCGCCCCCGAAAATGGATTTTCCTTCACGTTTGGTCGCCTGCCGGGTGATGTCTCACCGGACACCGAAGCCCCCACCGTCGCCCGCATCGATCTGGATGAATTGCTGCAGGGACTGACCAGCCGGCAGGATGGTAACACCTGGGTGTATGCGCTTGAGGGTAAGGACGCGTTCAGGGATTACGGGGACCGCATTGTCATGGCCTCCCCGGAAGCCAGCGAGAATGACCGCATGATACTTGCTGCCCTGTTATCTGCCCGGGCAAACAACCGGGGCGCAGTCGAAGTCACCGGCTCTCCGGAGTTCATCACCAAAACACTGACGCTGATAGCCGACCATAACATTGAGGTCCACCTCAAGAATCCGGAGCAACGAGCCCTGTTTGAAGCCCTGATGGCCAGCCGGAATGAACAAAAAGCACCAGAAAATGGCATGACCATGATGCAGCCTGAGCAGGCACCGGTCAGTGGCGTGACCCCATCTCCGTCGCCGGCAACACAGAACGCACCTGCACAACCGACTGCCGCCCCGTCAGCCGCGCCCCCCGCAGCCGTACCTGATGCAGCGGAAACGCAGAAACCTGCCCAGCCGATGAGCGTCATCGAGCGTGAGACTCTCCGGGCTGGCCTGACCGGAACACTGATGGATGCCGGTCCGGCGCCTTACCAGTTCAATGAGAAAAACACGCCGAGTTATTACGTGACAATGCGGACTAAGCAGGGAGCAAAAACCTACTGGGGCGTGGAGCTGGAGCAGGCATTGATTGACAGCGGGAAGCAGCCCGGCGATCTGGTCAGGCTGCAGTTCAAAGGAAAAACAGCCGTGACAGTTAACGTACCGGTCAAAAATGAGGACGGCGTGGTGACCGGATTTATGCCACACGAAACCCACCGGAATCAGTGGAACATCACCCCGGCTGTCAATGACCAGTTACTGACCGACAACCCGGACAAGGTTCCCCCGGCCCAGCTGGCCGCTTATGACGGTAACGCTTTCTGGCAGATTCAGGCGCAGGTCATGCAGCAGGCCAACCTGACACTGGCCACACCGACCACTCAGGGACACAGCCTGCTCTATACCGGCCCTGACGGTAAAGGACAGCCCGCTCCGGAGCAGGCGCCAGCCAATACGCCGGTTCCCGTGCAATCTAAAGCCGCCGGCTCACTGGTTATGCAGGCGTTCGATGCAGACGGACAGGTGCTGGCCCACCTGGTGAAAGGCCACGGTGACTATCTGCAGGGTGTTGTCCGTCATGAAAATGAACTTCGTCATGTCCTGGGCCGTTTATGTACGACATCAGACGGGAACCGTTTTCTGGCGCTCAATACCGTGCGCGACGACGGCTCACTGCACGCAATAGGACACGCATCACCTGTTAATAAGCTCAAAGGTGCGGAGGTGAATTACGACACCTTTGCGTTCCAGCTCACCGGAAAGGACGCACCGAAATTTGCCGTGCCACTGGTCAGCCCGGAAAAGATCCCGCCGGCACTGCACAGCAAACTGGGGTTCACGCAGGCATACACGCCACCTAAAGCGGAAGATGCTGCCCCACAACCGCGTCAGCAGGCTAAGCCGGCCATGCAACATCAGCCAATGTGAGGACTCCATGAACAAATTATTGATGACCGCTCTCGTTCTGGCGTTAAGTCCGGCTGCGGATGCCGCCTCCTGTCGTGCAGCGACCGCCGCACAGGTGGGGAGTGAAGCCGGATACAACCGGGCAAAAGCGGCAGCCGATGCCTGGGCAAAGCGCCAGCAGACCGTCTCGACGTCACTGAGTGATTGTCTCGGGAACATCTCGACGACCATTACCGCCCCGACGTTCCCGAATTTAACGAACGTGCTCAACCAGATTGGTCAGAAAATCTGTAAGACCGCGCGCGATAAAATTAACGACTATGTCCCGTCAACGATTGACCCCTGGGGCAACCTGCCCACGGCCAAACTCTCGTCATACCGCGTGCAGACATCACCCGCTGCGCCGGCACGCACCGCGCCGGTCAGTCAGGCTTCCGGCGGCAACGGCAGCTCGTTTATTTCCCTGAACTGAAGAGACTGACATGGACAAAAACAAAGCCTCCCCTGTGGAGGCTTCTTCCACGAACGAAACCACACCGAACCCCTTTCTGGCAGCACTGGAGCTGCAACAAAAGAATCAGTTAAATGCCGGATTTGCCCGGCGCTCACTGTCCGTAGCACTGGTCGCGAGCGCACTCTGCCTGCTGCAGATGCCACTGACGGGCTGGCTCGCCTGGCAGGTCGCGCACCCTCCGGTGAAATACTTTGCCACGTATAACGGCAGCATCCTGCGCCAGGTGCCGACCTCAGAGCCGGCCTACCGGGATGATGACGTCGTTGCCTTTGGCGACAAGTTGATACGGGATGCCTTCCAGCTCGACTTCCGCAATTACCGCACGCAGATAAGCGGTCTTCAGCAGAAGTTTTCAGAAGCCGGCTTTGCCAGTTACTACACCGCCCTGACCCGTTCTAACCTGTTTACGGCCGTGAAAGACCAGAAAATGCTGATGTCGGCCAACGTCACTCGTAAAGGGGTCATACAACGGCGCGGGCGACTGGGGGACGGGCCCTATATATGGGAAATCCAGTATCCGGTCACGTTAAGTCTGGATGGACAGAACCGCAGTCTGCCGGCGCAGAACTTTATCTTTACGGTCCGTATCCAGCGTGCCGACGTCAGCCAGAAGCCGGAAGGCATTGAAGTCTCCTCTATCGTCACCCGCGACGCCCGTTAGTTCGTTTTCACAGGATAAACATTATGTTCAGACACTCCCTGATGGCGGTGGCCCTGCTGCTGCCTGCCTTTACTGTTTGCTCAGCAGAATGGGAGCCGGCCCGAACCGCCAGCTCAGGCCAGAACCCAACGGCGGCCCTGCCGGCAGCGCCCGCCCCGGCACAACCCGCAACACAACCTACGGCACCGGCACCACAGGCGAGCAACGATATCACCGCCCCGCTGCGTCAGTCCCCGCCACCGCCTTCACCGTCTGAAGCCGAAGCCTGGGCAAAAGGTCAGGTTGCCCCCCTCAGTCGTAACGAACTGGAGAGCGTACACGAGGCCATTGATGAAGGCGCTCGCGGGCGAGCCTGGGAGGCGGCCGACGTGGTCCCGCGCATCTCCACCCAGACGGTGAATCTGTCTCCGGGCGGCTCGCTTCCGGTGGTTAGAACAGCCATCAATCAGGGCAGCACGGTGATGTTTACTGACAATACCGGCGCCCCGTGGCCGATATCCGTCCCGCCTTATAACAGTAATGAGAAAGGCTTCAGTGTCACCTTTATCCCTGACAGCAGCCTGATGACCGTGCAGGCCCTGCGCCAGTACGACAAAGGCAACATCACGGTGTATCTGAAAGGGCTGGCGGTGCCGGTGATCATCAATGCTATGAGCGGTGAGCCTGATAATGCCACCGCCTCACGCATCATCGACAGTCGCCTGGATCTGCGCATTCCACAACGGGGTCCGGCAGCCCGCGTCATGCCATCCGGTCAGGCGAAAATTGACCTGAACAACCCGACACTGCAGGCCCTTCTCGATGGCGTACCGCCTGCCAGTGCAAAGCGTCTGAAGACGCAGGGCGATGTGCCTTCCACGCAGGTCTGGCAGATGGGCGACGATTTATATGTCCGCACCCGCAGTGAGCTACGCGATCAGTTTGAACTCACTCAGGCGTCCGGCGACGGCACGATTTTATACAAACTGCCTCTGGCACCGGAGCTGGCCTTTTCTGTGGCCGGCAAAACTGTCTGGCTGGGCATTTCTCTGGAGTAACTATGGACGCTGAAAAAGACGTCGGCCGGGACGTGAAAAAAACCGGACTGGTCATCGGTGGTGTGGCCTTTGCAGTGATCGCCGGCGGATTCCTGCTGGCGACCTGGCTGAGTGCTCCGCCTGAGCAGGCATCGAAAATATCGGTCGATAAAGCGGCCAACGGCACCGGCACCGTCACCCCGGAAAGTCCGCAGTACAGCAAGGTGCTGCGGGCGAACAATGAGGATGGCGCAAAACAGGCACATGAAGAAAACGCCAGTTTTATTGCCTCAGTCGGCACCGGCGGCGCGCGCGAGGAGCCCGTCATGGCGCCACCTCCTCCACCTCCGCCTGAGCCGGTACAGACCGTCCAGCAGGTGAACTATGTGCAACAACCTGGCATGGATCCGGATAAGAAGAAGGCGCTGGAGAATCTGCTGACGGAACTGATGGAGCAGCGCAAGCCGGCCACCGGTCAGCTGGCCAGTGTTGCAGGGGGAAATGTGACCGGACAACCCGGACAGGCGGGCGGAACGGAAACGAAAGGCAACGTGTGGTCCGCGTGGACTGACAGCCTGTCACCGCAGACAGCAGCAGGCACCCCCGGTGCGCCGGCCACCGTCGCGGTGCAGGTCCTTATCCCTGCCGGTAGTCGCCCCGGGGGAGTGATAGAAACCGCCGTCGACTCGGACAACACCCGCTCACAGGTGCTGGCACGTATTCCGTCCGGACAATATGCCGGGGCCACGTTACTGGCCAACGGCGTGCAACTGGCCGGTGATGGTGTGGCCATCAACTTCAACCGCATGGAATGGCAGGGTGACACCTGGAATGTGGATGTGTGGGCCGCCATGCCCGACACCCTGCAGTCCTCGGTCGCCAGCGACGTTAACAACCGTTATGCCACCCGCATTATCCTGCCGGCCATCGCGTCAGGGCTCGGACTGGCGGGTCAGCTGTATGCCAGCGCCAACACGCAAATCCTGAGTAATGGATATGACAACATCGAAGCCCGCACGGGGATGCCGGATGCCAAAGCCGTGGCCGGGACCATCGTGGGCGGTGCCGCACAACAGGCCGGTCAGGTGATCGCCAGCGATGCACAGCGCCTGCCGGTGAAACAGGTGCTGGTCTACCGGGGCCAGACGGTGGCCCTGCTCTTTATGACCGCAGTGAAAACCAGTGACAACGTGACCCGGGCTGCCGCCACGGCACCCATTCAACGCTAAGGACTTCCCATGAGTAAGGAATTTTTTGATACCGGCCCTGAGCCGGCGGTCACCCCTTTGTCTGAAGATATTCCGGAGCCCGCCGTCAGTGCGGAGGAACGCGTCTCACCCGCACGAACGGAAAAGCCGAAACGTCAGATCCTCGGCTACGACCTGCCCGCCGTGCTGGGCGGAGCAGCGGCTACCGTTGCCCTGCTGGTTTATGCCTTATGGCCAGAACCGACACCTCAGAGCCAGTTCGTGGACGAGCCGGTACAACATGAGGAAAGCATCGCGCCGGCAGAACCTCTGACACCGCCCCCGTCCGTGATACCTGATGTCGCCCCTCCTGCCGCCGAACCGATCCCGGTATCGCCGGAGCCGGAAGCGGAGAGCAACAAGGCGCTGGAAGCGTCAGTGACCATTCTGTCGGGTCGCCAGGACAACAGCGATAAGCGCATTGAGGCACTGGAAGCCCGCATAAAAGCGCTGGAGCAGATGCCGCGTCCGTCAGTCAGCCCGGGCGCCCCCGTACGTAAAGCCACGTCCCACAAACCGGTGGCCAGAAGCACCCCGGCCCGCACCACAACAGCACACCGTTCTGGTGTCACCGGCTGGCGGATCAACTCGGTGTATCCGGGTATGGCCTGGCTGTCTGACGGTAAAAGCACCTGGGCCGTCTATCCGGGCGACACCCTGAATGGGATGAGGATTGATGCCATTGATGCCACCCGTCGTGAAGTCAGGACCAGTCGTGGCGTGATACGTCAGGGGGGCTGATGGACGTCGTACAGATACTCGTCAATGTGGCCGGCGGACTGAAAACCAGCGGGATCAACCTGATCCTCGCACTAGGTGTGTTTGTCGGTCTGGGAGGCTGCATCATCGCCCTCGTCTCCACGGTTATCCGCAGCCGGTCCGGTAAACCAGTCAGCGGCATGAAAGTGGTTGTCGCCGTCGTTACCGGGTCGGCCCTGATTGCTCTTCAGCAAATGATGAACAAGGCCGCCCAGACGCTGGGGTTCGGAGATGTGTCGTTTGATGCTATCGCCTACGCCCCGGACTCGCTTGGCTACGCGAAGCTGTCAGTCGATGCCGTTCTCACCCTGCTGCGCGCGGTCGGCGCGCTGTTCTTTTACATGGGCGTTGTCAGAGCCCGTCGCGCCCTGGTGGATGGCCACACCGGCCTGACCGCCCGGCAGGATATCGGCACGGGCATGGTGATGGGTATCACCGGCATCCTGCTGCTCTGCAATCCCCAATTGCTTGATGCACTGCAAAAAACTCTGGGTCTGACCTGGAATTAACCTTTAAAACAATGGAGTAGTAAAAATGCGTAATTTCATTCTGTCCGTTTCTGTTCGTCTGTGGGTTCGTGCCTGGCTGGCCATGAGCACCCTGCATACCCGCATCACGCTGGCGCTCACCGCGATGCTCGGCTCGGTTACCTTACCGGCTCATGCTGATGACGGTATTTTCGGGATGCTCGATAACGTCGCGGACGGTGCCGAAAGCTCGACCAACAGCCTGCTGAAATTTGCCAAATTTGGCGGGGTCGGCCTGGTGATTATCGGCATCGTATTGTGGGTGGCCAAAAAGAAAAACCCACAAATCACCTGGGGCTGGATCCTCACGCCACTGGGTGCCGGCTGCATCCTGATCGCCATCGACCAGTTCATTAAAAAAGGTCAGTCCACCCTGCAACTCAACCCGGTTGACCTCTGATATCCCCTGCAGTCCCGGCGGCTTTGCCGCCGGTTATTACTCATTATCCCGGGAGTGCCCATGGCAATTGTCATTTACCATTCAGAAAAACATGACCTGATCTTCGCGGCCGAAAAGGGCTCGCGTCAGGAAACGGATGTCACAAACCAGGTACTGCGCGCGGTCGCTGACCATATCGGAATGGGCTTTAAGGTTCCGCTCGAGGAGCAGGGGCGCGTCGTAGCGGAAATCGGTGTCTTTACACCGGGGCAGGATAAGTAATGAGCGTATTCTTACGTCACATTCTGCTGCGCTGGCCCCTCACATTGGCCCCCTGCACGGAAGACTTCGATGACCCGATACTGAGCTGGGACGAACCTCAGAATGCCGCCTGTGCCGCACTGCTGGCGCCACTGGAATCATTGTTTTATCACTGCGGGAAGGTGGCCCACGAAAATGGCTATAACTGCGACGTGTATCTCATCCCCGTCGACAGCCTGTGTGACCATCTCGAACGCCTGACGTTGCCGCCGTCGGATGTCAGGGAAGCGGTCCGGGTAACACTGCAAAAATCTCTGCGCCGCTGGCGACAAAACAGCACGGAAATGGTTCGACTGACCGTCCCGCACCGATACCAGACCTTCAGCACCGAACAGCAGGTCTGGGGGCATGAAAGCGAGGCCCATCCACCGGCGTTGTGCAAGCGAGCCCGCGAACTGACTGCGGGCCGCTGTGATGCCTGCGGGTGTGTGCATGATGCGAACGCGTTAATTTTTCGCGATGACAATCCGGAAAACCATGCCGATGAAAATCTGGGGGTGAGTTGCCCGGTCTGTCATTTCAGCCACCGGTTGAACACGCTGGGGGCGAATGATGGCGTGATGGTATACCTGCCCGAGCTTGCGGCCGCTGATGTCAGCCTGCTGCTGCGGGCGGTCATCCTTGCCCGTACACAGGGAAATGCACGCCAGAAAGAAGGTGCCACGCAAATCCTGAACTGGCTTACCGGCCATCGCAAAGAAACGGAAGCCTTCTGGGGAACCAGTCACCCCGGGGAATTTGGTCAGGCACTGATGCAGGCCAGTCTGCTTATTCGTGAAGATCTCCAGCAACGTCTGCGCCACATGGTGCTGATCGTGAATCCCACGCTGCTGAACCATCCGGCACTCACGGGACCTTCCCCGGAAACCTGGTCTGACCGTCTGAAGAAGTACCACAGCCAGAACTGACGAGAACTACGCCATGAAAAACCCATTAATCACCGCCCTGGAAGGGGTGGAGAGTGCCATTGCCTGGGCGTCACGTTACGCACTGGGCCAGGACTTCGCCCGCTACTGCGATTTACGCACCACCATCGGCCTGACAGACGATGACCGCAAACGCCGACCGGACATAGCCTCCCCGTATATTTTCGTCACTCACGATGGCCATTACGCCAGCGTGTTTGAAATAGAGGGGACTTACTGCCAGTTTAACGAGCAGGAAGCCGTGACCGAGGAAGAACGCCGTGATCCGGCCCTATTTTCCGCCTACATTGCACGCCTGCACACCGTCCTGAGCAGCGAGTTTCAGGAGGTGGGCCACAAAACCAGCTTCATCTTTGAGCGCGATCCGGAAAAGGGACGCGAAGAGCTGCGCCGTCTGCTGGCACACCAGTACCGGGGCCTGAAGCGTATGGGCCTCGATCTGGCCGATATTCTGGATGAGCGCATCGAGAAGCTGGCACCTTTTGTCGCCCGTGAGCGTGCGTTTCTGGTTGTTTACACTGCCAAAAATGCCCTGAGCACCACTGAAATTCGTGATGAAGAGAAACGCCGCGAGGCCCTGCTCAAAAAGGCTCCGGGCGCACGTTTTGGCCAGAACCCGGAGTTCCAGGCACTCGAAGGACTCAAAATTCGTCATGATGCCTTTATCACCACGCTGGAAAACCAGCTGGCGCGCGGGGATTTCAGCACCCGCATCCGCCTGATGACAGCGCATGAGTTTGGTGGCCATCTGCGCCAGCAGGTTGAACGTGAAAGTACCTCACCCGACTGGCGTCCGTTCCTGCCCGGGGATGTCCGCTGGCCACACGGCCAGCCCAAAGGCGAGGATCACTCCTGTCTGCTGGCCCCGCACCTGAACTACCAGCTGTTTAACAGTGAACCGGAGCCTGCCGGCAACCTGATGCACCTCGACGGATACTGGCACGCCACCCTGGCGTTATCCCTCGGACCACAGAAACCGGAAACCTTCAGCCAGCTGTTTGCGAAAATCAGCCCGAAACTGCCCTGGCGGGTCCGTATGGACATCATGCCGGGCGGGCTGGATGTCCTCGGCGGCAAGCGCATGGTCCTGAGCCTGGCAGCTCTCGCCCCGCCGCTGCGCAGGGTGTATGAATCAGTACAGTGGCTGGAAGGCACACACCAGAGCGATCCGGTCTGTGCCATGGCCATCAGCGCCAGTACATGGGGGCGAACCACGGAAGAGGTGAAGCGTAACCGCACCCTGCTCAAAAAAGGGCTGGAGTCCTGGGGAGTCTGTGAGGTGACCAGCACGTTCGGGGATCCGCTGCGTGCCTGGGTGGCCACACTGGCCTGCTCGAATGCGCTCAGCATTCCGTCCCTGCTCTTTCCGCCGCTGTCCGCCGCTCTGGCCCTGTTGCCGCTGCAACGTCCGGCCACGCCGTGGGACGATGATGCGAGCATTGTGTTCAGCAGCACCGATGGCAAACCCATTCCGGTCCGACTGGCCAGCAGTCTGCAGACCAAATTCACCGAAGTGGTGGCCGGCGAACCCGGCACCGGGAAATCGGTGATGCTGGGCGCACTGAGTGAGGCTATTTTGTTTTCTGGCCAGAATCAGCTGCCCTACCTGTCCTATGTGGACAAGGGGTTTTCTGCGCAGGGGCTTATCCGGCTTATCCGTGACGCCCTGTCCCCTGAACGCCAGGACGAAGTGGTGGGTGTGCTCCTGGAGAACAGCCGTGAGTTCTGTAAGAACCCGTTTGATGTCCAGCTCGGTGCCCGTTATCCGCTGACACCCGAGAAGGAATACCAGCTCAATATCTGCGAAACACTGTGTATCGATCCGGAAACGGGGATGCCGCCCAATGCTCAGGACTGCCGGCAAATTCTGAGCAAGGTTATCGATATCGCCTTTAAAAATAATGCCGAGGTAACCCCGATACGCTATGCCCCGTCGGTGGAGCCGGGGGTGGATGAGGCACTGGAGAAGAGCGGTCTCAACAGCGAGTTTGATGCGTCATGGTGGGCGATGGCGTCCTGGTATGAAGTTCGTGACCTGCTGTTTACTCGCGGCGAAATTCAGGCGGCCACCCGCGCACACTACCAGGCGATGCCGGAGCTCAGTGACCTGCAGGCACAGCTAAACAGCCAGGATATCCGCACCGAGTACGGCAGTATCACCCGCAAGGGCAGCGATGAGTCGCTCATCTCCTATATTGGTCGCTGCCTGTCCGATGCGTTGCGCTCCTACAAAATGCTCGCCGGTCGCACCGCTTTTGAGCTCAATCCGAACACCCGCGTGATTGCCATTGACCTGAATAACGTGGTGGGAGGCAAAACCCGCGCCGGACAGTTGCGCACCGGGCTGATGTACCTGTTTGCCGGTCAGATTGCCGCCGGACACTTCGAGCTGCCGCAGTACCGTAACGAACTCATGGATCTGCTCGCACCGGCCTACCGTGAATTTCATCATGACCGGCTCACCCAACTGGCACAGGAGGTGAAAACCAAAATCTATGACGAGCTGCACAATGTTAAAGACATTCCGTTCATCATGGAAAAACTGGAGACGCAGGACCTGGAGAACAGGAAATTCTTTATCCGTACCGTGCTGAGTTCGCAGTATCTGAACCACTTCCCGGCGTCCATTCTGAAATCGGCCAACTCCCTGTACCTGATGCAGGTATCTCATGAAGACCTGCCGTTGTTGACGGAGCATTTCGGTGTCCCCCGTCATACCGCTGAAGCCTTCCGCAGAATGGGAAGTGGTGCCGCACCTGACGGAAGCGGGACCGCATTTCTGGCGTGCTTCCGCCTGAAGACGGGCAGGATGGTACAGATACTGAAAAACACGCTCGGCCCAAAAGAACTCTGGGCACTGAACTCAACACCGGAAGATGCCGCTCTGCGCGATCAGCTCTATGACCTGCTCGACGGGCGCACGGCGAGGGCTATCCTCGCTGAGCATTTCCCCTCGGGCAGTGCATCCCGGCTTATCGCCCTGCGCAAGAAAGAAGCCCGTGAGTCCGATCACACCAACATCATTAACAGACTGTCCACCGAGCTGATTGCCTCACGTGGCCTCCACATCTGATACAGGTATTCCTATGCGAAAATTGTTACTTGCGGCCTGTGTGGGCAGCCTGATGCTGCCTGCCGTCAAGGCTCTGGCCTACACGGTCAACGTCAACAGCAGTGTCCCTATCACCACCCAGGTCGTGCCGCAGCTGAGTACCGCGAACGGCACCCTGTCCGGAATACTGACCACCACCCGCGAACTGGGCGGGGCGGTCAGTTCCGGGAACGACAAGATTGCTGCCATGATCCAGCAGTCGAACGAGAATATGCAGCAGTTCGCCACCTATGCACAGCAGGCGCAAAATCTGGAAACCGCCCGCCGCAGTTACACCGTACCGACCTCTATCTGCAGTGAGTCGGGCTCCGGTCAGGCCGCACAGATAAGCCGTCAGTCCGGCTCTAAGCAGGGAAAATTGTCCAGCGGCAAAGCCGTGAGCAATACGGCCGTGAAAAAAGTGTTGGAAAACAAGGCAGCGGCACCGGAACAGGACCTGTTTGCCACAGCCAATGTTCACAGCCAGTACTGCACAGCGTCGGATGTTCAGGCCTGGGGAGAGATATGCAAACGCGAATCCGAACTGCCGGGGGGCGACAAGCAACTTCGCTCCGTACTGGCCGGGGCGGGTAAAGAGGACAAGGCACCTGAGCTGACGTTTACGCCAGAACAGACCGATGCCGCCATGATGTACATGAAAAACTCGGTACGTAAAAGTGTGGGTCGCACACTTAAAAAGGGTGAAATCAAAACCGATGCCGGTCGACAGTATCTGGGCATGGCGACTCAGCATGAAGCCATCCAGAGTGCGGCCGAACAACCTCAACTGGCCATGATTGCCGGCAGTCAGCCCAGCGAAGCGACAAAGGACGTGCTGGCAGAAGCCCTGCAGTCACCCTCCAGTAAAGCCTGGTTCGATGAAAATGCCTCACCCGAAGCCAGACGGTCAGGAATGATGTCCCAGCGTGAATTTGAAGCATTTGAAGTCAACCGACGCTATGCCAATACCGATTATCTGACGGACCTGCAGGAGATGGACGGCGACAATCTGGCACGCGAATCCATCCGCATTCAGAGTCTTCAGAATGCCCTGCTCCTCAGTATTCGTCAGCAATTGCAGGAGAACGCCATTCTGGCGGGCCAGCAACTGAGTATTGCCGGCGCAGATTATTACGAACCGCGCATGGCGCAGAAACTACAACAGGTATCAACAGGAGCGGCACGCGAATGAAACCGGGAACGGCAAAAAAATACTCCTGGCGGGCAGCCAGTCTCCTTCTGCCTTTACCTGAAGTCCGTTGGGTCCTGCGAACCCTGAACTATGCTGGCACGAAAAAAATGGCACAGGTCAAAGACCTCCGCCGCCGGTATCGTGAAGAGAAGGATCTGGCGCTGACATTTGATGAAGCGGTGAGCGCAAGCGGTCGCTCCCGGGAGGAGCTGACAGCACGTTTCAGGCTCGGAAAACGCCTGTGGTTACTGCTTTTTATCCCGGTAGCCATATTCACCCTGGCGTTACTGTTTGCCGTGCTGGTCAACGCGACCACACTTGACAGCCTGATCCTGTGGCGGGCGGGCAGCATGTTGTTTGCGCTGACCGGTTTCTGCGCCCTGCTCTTTAGTGGTGCCCTCAAATGCCAGCTGCGTCTGTGGCAGTTACAGACCGGCCATCTCGGCACCTTCCAGGAATGGCGCGCAACAGGCCGCCTGCTGACATCCATCCTGAGCTGGTAATTCCACTCCTTTTTCCCTGCCCCGGCCTGCCGGGGATATGACGTCAGGAAACACCCTATGAAACTGCTTCTGAGACTGCTGCCAGTCATTGCACTGGCGGCGTTGTCATGGCCTGCACTGGCAGACAATATTGGTTTTGACTCCATCAACTCGGCCGCCACCCGTTCCACAGACCTCTCCCGACAGATGATGGTGATGGTTTTTGGTGATGTGGTAAACAACCCGCTTCAGCCCGCCACGGCCAGTTTTATTGGCGTGCTGTATGGCGTGTTTAACGGCATCGTCTCCGGCATGGCCTTTGTCTGGTTTGTGGCCATCGCCCTGCGCGCGACCGTATTGTCAGGTAACCGTGGTCGTGTATTCGGTGATGGCAACACCGTCATGGCGCCCGTGTCATCCCTTGTCGGCTTTATGTCCCTCATCCCGACCCCGTCGGGCTGGTCCATTTCCAATCTGGTGTTTCTGTGGACGGCCAGCATCATGGGTGTGGGGAGTGCAAACCTCCTGGTGGACAGCGCAGCAGACTCAATCATGGCCGGTCAGTCGATGATCGTTCAACCCGTCGCAGGTCAGACGGTGGACGCATCCCGGGGGATCTTTGGCATGTACCTTTGCCAGGCTGCCACCAATACAGAACAGGCAGAAATGCACCAGTTCGGCAGCAGCAGTACCCCGCCAATGGGGACACAAACCTCCGGTGACGGGCGTGAAATTCGTGTCACGAACGGCAGCGCACAGTGTGGCACAGCGCGCATCCCTGAGTCTTCAGATGACGCAACCTGGTATGGTTTTAAGACCACGGCGACGACAGCCCCGGTGGAAGCCGCCCAGTTAAATGCCTTCAGAACCATGAACGCCACACTGTCTGCTGCGGCACAAAACTATGTCAGCGCGTACCGGAGCTACCAGGAAGGCAGCGGCTCTAAACTGCCCGACTCCGAGAAAATCGTTTACCAGGCAGCACAGGAATATGAAAACACCATTAACCGGGCGATATCAGGTATTAATGATGAAAATAAAATTCGCAGTGAAATGAATGACTATATTAAA
This sequence comes from Buttiauxella sp. AC142, assembly GCF_979253435.1. Classification (NCBI taxonomy): domain Bacteria; kingdom Pseudomonadati; phylum Pseudomonadota; class Gammaproteobacteria; order Enterobacterales; family Enterobacteriaceae; genus Buttiauxella; species Buttiauxella sp. AC142. Next base: position 54,255 of record NZ_CEEDCH010000004.1, on the reverse strand, counting down.
AAGAATGGCTGGATAGTTTTGGGCGCATGGTATCAGTCATTTTCCACAGCAAATAATAAAGTGAATGAAGTAGCAAAGAAAAGCCCCATTGTCTCCGGGATGTCTAATATCGGTGAGATTGGAGTAACGGGATTAAATAAAGAAATTAATATGGTCGTCGCGGCACAGCGACAAAACTCATCTTACTCTCCACCACTTGGATCAATAAACCACCGAATTAATGACTTTGCAGGTGCGACAAGTTCTGCAAATTCTGTTTTATTAGAGCTAATGCCTTTATCTCAAGAATATACGTCCAATTTCATACAAAGCATAATGTCAGACACGGGGAGTGATTATGGCCAGCAAGTGAACCCTCTTTTAAAAATGAAAGCCATAGGGGACTACACACTTGCATCAGCAGAAATGACTTTAGTTGCATTTACTGCTGCGAAAGCTCTGGCAAGTGGAGCTACAGGAAAAAACGCGGTTGCCATTGCAATTAACTCTTTAACAGGTGCCGGTGATATAGCAAATGGCGTTTTGTCAGCTATTGCACCAGTTGTGTATTTCATTTTGTTCTTACTGTTAAGTATTGGATTTTCACTGTCCATTTTCCTGCCGTTTATTCCATTAATTTACTGGATTACGGCCTGCACTTCCTGGCTCGCAACAGTATTGATTGGAACGACAGCAGGAACGTTGTGGGCCTGGACACACATTGGCACGGAGTCGGACAAAGGTAGCAGGGCCACCTATGGATACATCTTCCTTATCGATGCGGCGATTCGTCCAGGCCTTATGGTATTTGGCTTTTTCTTTGCCAGCTTAGTCGTGATAGCCATAGGAACCCTACTAAATATTCTTATCGTTCCTGCAATAGCAAACGTTCAGGTGGATTCAGTTACGGGTCTGGCGAGTTTCATTGGGATCCTCATGATCTATGCCAGAATTTGTACCATGTTGGTTTCATCTGCATTTAGTTTGCAGGTGTATATGCCGGATTATGTCATTGCCTGGCTAGGCGGAAGAGAGGCAGCGCAAATAATGAAAGGTGCTGTGGAATCCACGCGGAATATGTTTGCTGGTTTTGGTGGGAAAATGGGTTCCGCGCCTGGACTCAAGAAAATTGGAGATAGCTCATCAAGCTCAGAAAATGGCTTTAAATAGTGAGGCGAATTGTTTATTTATTTCTCACAAGGTTATATAATCGGAGAGGATACATAAGGAGATTTGTATGGCGATAAAACACAGCAACCCCTATACAGGCAGTTATTTATATAAATTATCTTCTGTTTTTTTTGGAATGTATGCGGCTTTTGGCATCCCTTCAATTTTGGTATGCACATACATCGCTTACACCGCTAAAGGCCGAGGAAATAAAGATGCGATATTTTGGCTTCCAATTTACTCATCAATATTAATAATAAGTTTATTAACTATATTATATATAACTTATAAGCAGAGGAAACATATAGCTCTGTTCCTTAATCACTTTAAAAAGGTTGAGGTTTTCTCACCATTAAAGAGCTGCGAATGTAATACGCTGTTTGGAACGAACTATGCTGGTCTGGATATCGATAAAGGTGTTTTATTAATTATCGCGCATACAGAGTCTGGACTGAGAAACCTGCTGGCACCAAAAGATATCGTGGTCATGGGTTTTGATGTCAACAGTTTCAAATCTGCCGAACTGTCTGGCCAGAAGCTGACAATTTATACCGGCAAGCCTGATATCCCGTTCCTGGTCATCAGTCACCGTAAGATGCCAGCTCTGTTTGAAAGCCTGTCAGCCATGCGTAACCGCCCATATGTCTACGACAACAGCTTCCCGGGCTATGTGAATCACTGCGCTAAACGTATCGCGGACGAAAACAACCTGAATCTGGTCATGTCTCGCTTCAACTAACGACTGACGTCTCCTTACCGACAATCTCCTGAGTACAGGGCACCTCTTCGCTGGTGCCCTTTCTTTTGCCTTAAATACATCACTGGAACCTCTTATGGCGCCTCCTAACCGTGACGTCCAGTCTTCTAACGACTGGTCGCTGGCCGCTGTCGGCCTGATTGTTGTACTGATTGTTCTCGCCATCTTCTTCCGGGAAACCGTGGTCGAGTACACCTCCTTGTTTCTGTACTTTCTCTGGAGTCTGGCTGACATCCCGCAGACTCACCACCTTGCCGCCTGGCGTATCAACCTTCTGGTCAACACGCACAATCATGCGCAGAACGTTTCCTGGTCTGAGTTCTTCTCGGTGATGGACCTGACCGCTGGCATTCTTTTGTTGTTCCTGGTGCCGGTAGTCGTGTTCGGTGTACTCGCCGTGCGTGGCCATCAGGCCAGCAGAACGCGACGCGATATCTCCATCCGGACACTCCCGCGCATTATGTCGGCCTTTTCACCCGCCATTATTCCTGCACTGAACTACGGCGACAAAAAGACCCAGTTGCTCAACGTTGATCCGGAAGAGCACCGCAGCGCGGCCTCACCAGAGGAGTTTGCAAAAGAAAACAGACTGGTTGTGAACCGCCAACTGCGCCACGACCTGGCAGAAACCTGTTTTTTTGCCCAGCTGGGGAAGGCCTTTACATCAGGTAGCACGCCGGCACAACGGTTTGAACAGTTCTCCGATCACGAACGAGCCATGTTCGCCATCTTTGGCCTGCAGCACTTTCTGGACAAGCGCAAAGAGGCAGAAGCCCTCGTCGATACGCTCAACCGTTCCACGCTGAAATCCGACCGTAAATACCGTAACAAAACGGGATACCCCAACCTGTCTCTGGCAGATGCCGCCTTCCGGCGCGTCACCTCCACGCCAGACGCTATCGAGTGGATCCGGCGCTATCGCTATGCCAGAACCGCAATACAGGCGCTGCACGACAACGACCTGCACCTGCCCATCCGGCGTTATCGCTGGCTGAAGGGCCTCGACCGGACACTCTGGTACGCCCTGGCGTCTACGGGTCGCCCGTGGCCCTTTATTGAAGGAACGGCGGTGGTCAGTCAGGCCCACTGGGAAACCGTGTCCGCACAGTACGGCATCCACCTGGACCGCCCCATCATGCGACTGGCCATTGAAGGACTGGAAGCCGATCTGCGCAATCTCGGTGCCGTCGCAGAAGAAATGAATACATCACCGGCAACCCCACAAGACGACGGTGAAGAGGATGAGGACGACGACGAGGATGACACCTCCGCAGCTGCTGAGCAGGAGCCTCACGTTCACCGCCACGTACACACTTTCAAACCAAAAATGAGATAACCATGACCAATTTAATTGATACCTGGACCACCCACACATCTGGCCGCCAGGTGCGTGTACTGAAAAATACTGACGAACTGTTCACTGTCTCCCGCCGGCGTAAAGCGCCTTACCATCTGGTCATTGAAGAGCAGGAAGGCAAATACGGGCTGTGGTTGATGGAAGAATATGCCCACACCCGTCTCTTTTTGGCCACAAGTGAAATTGAAGCCCGCCAGGCGCTGACCAGCACGGCTGATGCCTTTGGCAAGATGGATACCCCCAGCCAGCTGCGCCGCAAACTGGTGCCCGCCGTGGTACTGACCCTCACCCTGCTGGCCGGCTTTATTGCCGGGCACGTAACCCATAGTTCCCCGGCTGAGCTGCTGATGCCGCCTGACATTTCTACCGGACGACTGATGCAACAAACGCCGACACCACCGGTTATCGCACAGGCGCCAGCAGCACCGTCCGCGCCGGAGTCGTCCATAAACGAGCCTGGCCGCCTGTCTGAGCAGGAAATGGCAGAAGCCCGTCAGTTACTGGCACAGCGTCTGAGCACCGCAGCCGCGAACGGCAGCTACACCGTTTCACTGTCTACCGGCCATGCCCGGACACTGTATCTGTTCTCCGATCCGGAGTGTGGAAACTGCCGTATTTTCGAACCGACTGTCCAGGCCATTGCCGGGCAATACAACGTGGTCATTTTCCCGGTCACGATGGTGGGTAAAGCCACAACGGCTGAGCGTGTGGCGCCAGTCTTGTGCGCGCCGGCAGAAAAACGCGCAGGCCTGTGGCGCGACCTGTTTGATATCGGTGCAGGGATGCTCAATCCGGCACAGAACGTGGCCCCGGTGAGCTGCGATACGGGCTTCGATGCGCTGGCGCGCAATGACATGGCACTGGATATGTTCCAGCTTCCCGGCACACCGACGGTTATCAGTGACGATGGCCGGATGATCCCACTACAGGCCATGACCAGTGATGAAGCCATTAAGGCGTTTCTCGACAGCCAGCCATAAGGATGACACCAGATGGAAACGCGTAAACGTAAAACGCAGGTAAAAGACAGCCTGATCAGCCGACAGGTGAGAACAGAAATGGTTGAACAGCTTATGCTGGCCCCGTTCACCGTCCAGTTCTTCCTCGTTTTTGCCTTAACGCTGGGTGTGCTGTGGCCCGCTACGCTGCTGATATCCCTGCCGGTGTGCATTGTGCTCCTGGTCGGCTTCAGCGATCAGCTCTTCCGCCTTCCCCTGCGCATACCGATGGATGTCGGCGGTCTGGATTTATCCACTGAGCGCGAACTGAGCCGCAATATTCCGTGGCTGAATCTGAACCTGCCAAAGCTGATACGCCGGAAAGCGTCCGGGGTGTTATGCCTCGGCACCGGGCGCGGACGCGACCGTGGCCGTGAATTGTGGCTGGAGTCAGATGATGCGCTGCGTCATATGCAAATCATGGCCACGACCGGCGGCGGTAAAACGGAAACCCTGTACTCGCTGTACCTGAACTCCCTGTGCTGGGCACGGGGTTGCTGCATATCGGACGGCAAGGCGCAGATTGACCTGGCGGTTGCCACGTGGTCGATGGCCAGACGGTTCGGACAGGAAGATGACTGGCATGTGCTCAACTTCATCACCGGCAACGATGACAAATTCCGGAAACTGCTGGCCGGGGACAAATCCCGCCCGCAGACCAACTCCACCAACCCGTTCGCCCACGGCAGCCCGACGTTCATCACGCAGCTGATGGAATCCCTGATGCCGAGCAGCAACGGCAGTGACGAGGGCTGGAAGGATAAGGCCCGTGCCATGCGAAACGCCCTGATTTATGCCCTGTGTTACAAACGGGCCCGGGACAATATCCCGCTGACTCAGGACGTCATTCAGTCTTACTTCCCCCTGGTGAAGTTCGTGGGCCTGTACCGGGAGGCACTGGAGCAGAACTGGCATGAGGAAGGCTACAAGCCAATGGAAAACTACCTGTCGAACCTGGCAGGTTTTGACATGCGTCTGGTCAACCGCCCGGCAGAATGGTCACAGGGTGCGCTGGATCAGCACGGATTTCTTATCCAGCAGTTCACCCGAATGCTCGGCATGTTTAACGACACCTATGGCCATATCTTCCCCAAAACCGGCGGCGACATCGATATGCAGGATATTCTGCATAATGACCGTACCCTGGTGGTTCTGATACCCGCACTGGAGTTGTCCGATAACGAGGCGTCCACGCTCGGTAAACTCTTTATCTCAGATATCCAGATGAACATCGCCAAAGACCTGGGGAACCATATCGAGGGCTCGCCGGAACACACGCTGACGGTGAAGAAGTTCGCCAGCAAGTTCCCGTTTATGGTGCTCTGTGATGAAGTCGGGTACTACTTTGCACCCGGACTCGCCAAACTGGCGGCCCAGATGCGAAGCCTGAAATACATGCTGGTTATTCTCGCCCAGGATATTCAGGCGATGCTGCGTCACGGCAAGGAAGTCTATTCCGTCAATGCCAACCTCGGCACCAAACAGTTCATGAAGACGGAAGATACGGAAGACACCCTGAAGATGATCCGTGCGGTAGGCGGCACCGGTCACTACGCCGAACAGGTCCGTATGGATAAGAACAATATGGGCGGTTATGAAGATGCAAGTACCGTCGAGTTTCGCGAACGGGACAACATCCAGCTGTCTGAGCTGAAGGCACTGGCCGCAGGGGAAGGCATTATCGTTTTTGAAGACCGCCAGGTGCGTAGCAACTCCATCCACATTCCGGATGAAGACAAAATCTCAAAGCTGAAGGTCAGAATTAACCGCTATGTGCCGCTCCGCCGCCCTGACTTTAATGATTTGTGCAAGGAAGTCCCGGCCGCTGAACGACGTCGCCCGGTATCCCAGCAAAATATCCGCGCCATCCTCGATGTCTGCCTCATGACGTCACCGGAGGCATGGAACAGCAAACCAGGCGCACGGATCAAAGATAAAACCCTCAGCGCGCTGGCCACACTGGCCACCGATCTGGACAACCGTAATGACTTTACCTGCACCCCGGAAGAAAGAGCGGCCCTGCTCTTTGAAACAGCCACTCAGGTGCTGGAAAAAACACAGGGTCGTTATGGGTGTGTCAGCGAAGTGGCACGCGTGCGCATCTCGAAAAAACGCGTGGAACAGGCACACAAGAACAACAACAGCATAAAGACCACAACAGGCAATGCGGAAACCTTACCCCACACCGTCGAACCCTCGCCTGCTTCTTCCCATTCGTTCACACCGGCACAGGCTGGCGATGACCAAATTCAGGACAGCTATTATGAAAATCTGGCGCAAAACGCTTTTACTGACGATTTTAATCACTCCCCTGACTTCAACCGCTACTGAAACACGCATTACCGTCGGATTTTCACCCGGCAACAGCGCGACACTGAACGTCCTGAACGTGGCAAATAGCGCGCGCAGTTCGCTCGATGTCGCAGCGTATGGTTTTACCAGCCGACAGGTTGCCGAAGCCCTGCTGGCGGCACAACGGCGGGGCGTAAAAGTCCGGGTACTGGCAGATGCGAAAGACAACGGTGGAAAGTATTCCGCCGTGACCTGGCTTCAGAGGCAGGGAGTCCCCGTCCGGCTTAACGGGAAATATGCTATTCAGCACAACAAATTCATGGTGGCGGATGGTGTGACAACGCAAACCGGCTCGTTTAATTACACCTCCAGCGCCAGCCGGAGAAATGCAGAAAACACCCTGGTTGTGTGGGATCATCGGGCCACCGCCACAGCCTATCAGCAGGAATTTGAACGCCTCTGGGGAGAATCATTTGAGCCAGATAACCCCATGAAATAGCCAGAAGTTTCCGGTAATGATCACCATGTGTGACAATAACGTGGATAACCAGAAAGGTGGGCGGAATATTCTTCTGGAAAGTATTAGGAATTTTCCCGAATTTCATGATGTAACGCGGAATTTGTAACAGAAATATTTGCAGGGAATTTTAACTCGCATATGCTTGATGCAATATCCCGCTAATCCGCCCTCTGAAAGCATAAAATCTTATGAAAGATCCTGATGAACTCATCCCAATGGAAAGTCCGATGTTTAATATGACGGACTATCTGGCCGCTATCCTCGACCGTTATAAAGCCGGTGCTATCACTCGACCCCAGGCGGTCACGCTGCTTCTGGATTTTATGGCCGATATGGCGGCCGCTGAAGAAGGCAGGTTTAGCGGAGATGATGACATCCACTAAGGTGGAAGATTCATGATGTAACGAGTCCTGCTGGGTATCAGGGAAATGCCAGGATCAGTATCAAGCCACACTGCCTTGGCATCCGGAAGGTATGCAAGCCCCCGTACTCCCTGATCCTGTTATCACCACCCCGTCATTGCGGTTTTGGTGGTGTGTAGCGCGGCGCAGCGTTTTGCGGCGCGACCTGTTTCTCTTCAGCCGGTTTAGGCGCATCATAGCCCGCCCACTGACGTTGTACGGGATGGGTCAACGGCACGGTCTTACCCGACGAGGAATTAAAGTGCGGTATACGCCCAATGGCATCCCGGACAAATGCAGTGTCCCCACGAATTTCCGACCGCTCACCACTCTTCTGCGCAGTAATATGCATCGCCATGGCGAGATTTTTTCCACGCTCTTCGGGAGCATCAGCCACTTCAATCAGCACACCTCTGTCCATCAGTACAGGTTTCCCCCCGGACGAATAGACCACTGCACCGTCACGTTTCACCGTCGTTTCATAGCCACGAATAGTGGCAGGCTTCACATCATCTGCGACAGCATTAAGGAAAACATTACCTGAAATCGGCGCGGTTCTGTTCTGACGTTGTTGTCTGTAAGCCCAGCCACGTAACTGGGAAACAGCTGCGGCATCCAGCTGGCTCGCCTGCACTTCCACCCATGCCCGGTACGATAATGGTCGGGCATCAGGCGAAGCCTTGATGGCATCGCGCTCTGTCCGGATTTGGATTTTCAGCGCGGACATGGCCTTCATCTTATCGACTTCCAGCGCACGATACATCAGCTTGCGCAGCAACGGATCACGCTGCACCAGGCGAACTTGATTTTTCCTGACACGGTACTCTGCTGCAACCTCACGGAAACGCGTGCGCATGTCATCTTTTGAGAGATCCGGACGGACAAACCCATTCTTATAAGACTTGTAACGGCCAATCAAATCTTCCCGCGCTTCAGCACGTGCAATGCGACGTTCTGCACGCGCGCCACGGTCACGACAATGAAGAAGACTGTCATACAGGGATTCAACAGGGACGCAGTTCTGAACCAGTCGACCGGGGGCATCATCCCTTTTCGGTGCCAGCTCAAAAGCGCCAATGTGTTCCTGCTGATCGGCAAGTGTCAGCTCAGGATGCAGGCGACTGGCACGCAATGGGATCTGTGAATCATCATTGATGTCATAGATGGCAAGCCCTGTCCCTTTCTGCCGTAACTCCAGCCCCGCCGCATGAAACACATCATGAATATCATCCCATTGATACTGCTGGTCAGACATAAGCAGCGTTTCAATTTTGCCACGACAATGGTCAACAGCGTAGGTATGCAGGCTTTCTTTATCGCTGAAAAACTCCAGACGACGGGCCGCAGCCGGTGCCGGTTTATAGAAGTTTTTATTGCGAACAACCATACCCTGGTCATTGACACGATACGGTCCGTTGTCATGTTTCCACTGGTGCTTCAGCTCCAGTTCACGACAACAACGGTCCAGCACAAAGTGGTCGTTATATAACGAGGCCGCTTTATAGGTCACCGGATTCACACGGTTAACCGACAGATGAACATGCAGGTTATCGGTGTCATCGTGAATGGCAAAAACATATTGATGGTCAGCCATACCCAGTCCTTTCAGACAATGTCGGGCAGACTCAAAAATCTGGTCATGTGTCGGACGCTCACCTTCAGGCCACGACAGAATAGTGTGGTAAACCGGGTCCTTACAGCGGGCATTTTGCATCGCGACCATGTTCATTTCTGAGGCGGCAGACACCAGAGAAAAACAATTGGTTTCACACACGACCTTGTCGAATTTCACCTGCTGGCGACCATCAGGGAACATCGCGATCACATCATCAGAGTCCGGTAATGCGTTACGGGTGGCATAACTGACAAGGTTGTTAAAGATAGCTTCTTCAGAGCGCGGGCGACGGAAAGTCGGGTTATCCGGAGACAGCGTTTCGCTCAGGTTCACATCCTCACGACAAACGGTATACGACACCAGCTTCACAAAGCTGGAGTGACCGTCACGACGTTTAGGTGGAACCACTGCAAGCATATCAGTCCTCAGTATTATTCAGGCTTTTCGCATCAAACTTCATCAGGGCAATCTGCAGGGCGGTCAGTGTCTCTGCAAACTGCTTGCTCAGCTCGGTGGTCATCATCCCCTGCTTTTGCATCTCCAGATACAGATGCTTTTGCAGGCCACCGAGTTTCATAATTTCTTTCATCTGGCGTGAATCCCCTTTGGCCACAATGCGACGACCGAGGGCACAACGCCGGAGATATTCTCCTGCACTCAGACCTGCTGAGCGTGCACTTTCCACTACCTGTTCTTTCTCTTCGGGATACCAGCGTATTCCCAGAAATAACACCCCACGCTGGCGTTTTTCACTCTTACTCATAATCCACTCCACCACCACTTCTGAGGTGGGCACGATTCATAGGGTGTCGGGACGGAGTCCTGACCAGGCCGTTTTGGGGGACCGTCTGCGTGCAGGCGGTTCAACAAAACATACCCTGTCCCATGTTTTACACACGATTTCGATTCTTGCTCAGAAGTATATGTGTTTTTTTCTTCTCCGTCACCGGCTTACGCCAGAAAAGTGGGTGTTTGGCTTGCATCCCCAGTTAGGTTTATAATCCTGCTGAAATGATGCCCCTCTGAGTAGCAGGAAACGGAAAATGATGGACACAAAAACAGATAAGAAATGGTTTACCGCAGATGATGTGGAATTGGCAAAATCGGCGCTGGATAACCTACCAGATCTGACAGAAAAACGACTGACAAAGTCGAGCGTGCTCGAACAGCTCATGCCGCAAATCATTATGCTGTCAGAATCGAAGGGATATAGCGCGGAAGATATCAAATCGGCACTGGAATCGGTGGGGATCACTGTCGGTATTAAAGCCGTTCGCGACATCCTGAACAGCAAAAAGAAAATCGGGAAGAAAGTGCGACAGACCAGAACCGTTACCACCACGGCAGAGAAACCGGCAGCAAACAGTCAGCAGACTAACTGAAACGGTAAAGTGTGACATGTAGGTTCAATACCTGTGTGTCACACTCCTGCACAATAAAAAAGGCAGGGATTATCCCTGCCAGTTTCATATCATGATTTCAGTTTTTTCATTCTTTCGGCCATTTCCCACAGCACCCGATTCAGTTTCATATCACCATCAATGCCGGTCACCGCTCGGGTTCTCTGACGCTTACCCTGCGCACTGAGACCCGTGATACCACCTTTGATCATGTTTTCCTGCACGCGCTGGTACGTTGTCCACAAATCATCTGATTTATCCTCATGACGACGCACATTCAACACGGCATCAGGTGTCACTGGAATATGCTTACCGTCACCTTTCCCGTCATATTTCCAGTCAAGTGCCAGCTCCGAAAAAATCCTCTGCTCATCGGGCTTCAGCGTGATAGCGCGCATTTCTTCGCACGACTCAGTGACACGGTCAAAAATTCCCAGCACCTCATAAGCACCCTCGATGACCTTCCCGACAACGTCCCCTTTGTGTGGCACACGAATTTCCCCAAAGCTCTGACCACACACCATACCGTTCGCACAAACGAATCGAAACATACCTGGGATCATCTGATAACTACTGCTGCCATCATGACTGTTCAGGAGAATAATTTCCGGCACTTCTTTTCCCATGATCTGACCTTCACGGCGCAGGCGAAGCATATGCTTGGTGTGTTCACGTTTTCCGGTATCGCGCACACGAGTCTGACACGCGAAAAATGGCTGGAATCCCTCTCGGCGGAGATTATCCAGCAGGGTGATCGTCGGAATGTCGGGTAGGAACAGGCCATTACTGACCCATTCCCCCCTAAGAACCGTACGTGCGAGTTTCCCCGCATACGGCTCAAGCCTTTCAAAGTCCCCTTGCAGGAACCGGTTTCACTACTGAAAGTCCGAGAGAATGAACCCGTGCATGACAGTTAGGATGTAGCATGACCAAATTTGCTTGCCCGTCGTTCCCACCATCGACTCGTCGGACAATATGATGGACATGCCACCCGGACTCCGACGTAATCAGTTCTTTGCAACATGGACAGCGTCGTCCTTGTTGCAACCACAAGTTGATGAGTTTATTTCTACCTTTCAGTGAGTTTTGCATCTTGAGATTAATTCTGGCCTCAAAATACGTTTCCCATTGAGGGTCGAACGGGTTTGCATCTACTTTTATTTGCCGGTGTCTTTCGATTTTGGTATCGAATGCTCTACGAAGAGTCATAAGCTTCGGCGTTTCATCAGGAGATCTATTCCCTGAATAAGCCGCAAATACCCAATTTCGATTGCCCACGGTATGGAAATAACGTCGTTTGATCCAAACTCTCCCTTTATGCTTGTGCCTGCGGGTAGACCATTGCCATAAACACAACCAAATCTCATAGTCCACACGACTAAATGTCGCGGAGGATACAACGTGGCGATGGAAATTTGCCCTGCCAGTAATCATCGGATTGAGAAGCCCTATCAGTTTGTCCTGACGCAGCATCCAGTTTCCCTTGATCGTCGCTCTGACCTTGCCCAGAAAGGCCTTAACATTCGTAGTAGACGGTTTAATAAGAAGCTTTCCGTTGTATTTCCGAATGTTTTGCCCGAGGAAATCGAAACCTTCATCGATATGCGTGATCTTGGTCTTTTCTGGCGACAGCGTTAATCCTCGCTTTTCCATAAATTCCGTGATCACTGGCAAAACTTTATGTTCCAGTTGCTCTTTGGTTGAGCCTGTTACAATAAAGTCATCTGCATATCGTACAAAGTTGATTTTAGGGCAGAAAGACTTCCCGTTATTCCAGCGCCTTTTGGCCACATCACTCAGGGCAGCCTGGATACCATCCAGAGCTATATTTGCCAGTACGGGGGAAATAATCCCTCCTTGTGGCGTTCCTGAGTGAGTGGGGAAAAGTTGTTGTTTTTCAAAATATCCAGCTGTTAGCCATTGGTTCATGATCTGACGATCTGTCAGTACATTATCCAATAGCCAGTTATGGCTGATATTATCGAAACACCCTTTGATATCACCTTCCAGAACCCATACTGCTGCACGCTTCGGTGACAGTGCTGTAAAGCATTTCTCGATAGCATCGGCAGTGGATCTTGCGGGTCTGAATCCAAATGAATGTCGATCCGCTGTTGTCTCTGCTACAGGTTCGAGAGCGAGCAGATAGAGAGCCTGCATAGCCCTGTCTTTCATTGTAGGAATGCCCAGTGGTAGCTGCTTACCATTGGATTTGGGAATATAAACACGCTTTAATGGTTGTGCTTTATATCCTCGTCTTTTCAATGACATCATGGCTTGTGATTTGGTGTCCGGCGTAGACCATGTAACCTTATCCACACCAGGTGTTTTCTTACCTCTGTTCTCAGTAACCCGTTTAACGGCAATTGCCTTGCTGTAAAACGAGTGGGTCAGAATCCACTGCAAAGCTTTAACTTTGCCGTATCTGCCTTCCCGTGTTGCCTTCACAATACGCATCTGGAGTCTACGCACTTCCCGATGACATTTTGCCCAATCAATATTGTGCCAATGTATCGTGTTGTGGGAGATCGCACCCGCGCAAAACCGCTGCGTTGTCATCTGCTGTTATCTCCTTAGGTAAGATTTTTCAAATTTTCTTGTGAAGAAAGACCATGTGGAAGTCAGCCCGCTTTCGCGCGGAATAATGTTGCTTTGGCGCAATTCCTGTCAGTTCCATTACAGAACCGCATTCGCTTTTTCCACAATCCTTTACCCGCACCACCAACAACATTCCTTACGGTTTGCCTGCCTTGCGGCGGTAATACGGGCTTACCACGTTCTCTGCTTATCACACAACTGGGTTAGGGCCTGCCTATCTACCGGAGAGGCTTTGACGACGTATCCCGAACTTACAGCGAGATAACCGCTCTCATACCTTTTGGTCTATGCCTGTCAGCAGTTTTGGCATTTGCGCTTAACGATATTTATCAGCAGTTCACATATGTTGCCCATGCCAGCCAGCCTAGCGCCTCGACCCGGTACTGCTCCGAGTTTCCGTTTTCTGCCTCGCAGCAAAACAACGCCTGTAATTCAGGGGCTACATTGTCAGAAGAGCTTCACACAAAGTTGTTACCATCAATGCATGTCTTCTTAGGCTACCGCTGGTCGTGCAGCGAGTCCGCTTCCATCGCTAGGTAGCAATGGCTGGACAATGATAACCAGAGCTAAAGCTCTATTATTTCAATAAAATAGACACTTATACGTGTCGCACGTAGGTATAACGGTCGCTACGAGATTCATGTTTTTCTTCTGAAAACACACTTGGAACGTGTCTCATCAGCTCTTCATTGGTCAGGGCGCGTTCTTTGCGGATTACGTTCATTGCACGGAAGCTGGACGCTAAACGGGTCATCATATTCTCCTTTGTGGTTTCGGGTTTCTTCTGGCGTGGGCTGCTTCAGTGTGTCTGTCGCTGTGGCCGCCTGCCGTGACACAAGAACATCCCGGGCCTTCAGGGAATGACGCAGGGGCGATGACGAGGCCGCAGCGCAAGCGCACGACCGGAGGGAGAAAGTGCGAACGGGGGAGACAGCGGGCGCAAGCCTTTACCCTTGTGGCATAACCGGTCCGGGATACGTTCTGTCACGAAGCAGGCAGGCGGGTACAGCGACAGATGAAAAGGAATACGCCGGAAGAAAATCATCGGAGTGTTATCACCCCGGCCTTACACTGACGTGGTAGCGGCAGTGCCGGGGCGGCGCAGGCCTGTGTCCTGCTGCAAGCCCGGTCGGTGGTGAGGGCGAATACCGGAACGGTGATCGGACAACAAAACAGCCCGGCCTCTGCCGGGCCGATGTTACCAGTCAAAGGTCGTAAACGGCTCCAGCTCGTCCCCTGCCTGTGAGAAGTGGATCATGCTGATATCCGCGTGTTTCATACACCAGGCAATCAGCCAGCGTGCGTCGCGGGATAAACCAAAGCGCTTCAGATGCATCAGCGGGTGCATCCGTGCATCCAGGCGAATGAGATACCCGACGCCGGTATCCATGATCCACTCCCCTTCAAATTTTTCACGGCACAGCTCCGTCAGCAGCGTGTTGTCATCAGCGGTGATATGCGAGATACAGCACTCCAGAACCGGACGCATCACCATACGGCCCAGCTTCATTGATTTACCCCAGCCCAGCGCCTCCACCACCTCATTCCAGCACCACTCTTCATTCTCCGGCTCAGGCAGCGTCAGAAACGTGAACGGCATGCCCAGCACCTCAGCCATACGTTCACCTGTGGCAATCACGGAATCATCACGCAGATGAAAATCGGCAAGGACAAGGCACTCGCCGTGCAGATACAGGGCTTCATCACCGTTGTCCAGTTGAATAGCGGTGACGCCATAAGGGGCATTTAAGGTGTATTTCATCATCGTTATCCGGTCTGTCTGCGTCGCCTTTCTGTTTCCGTCCGGCTCAATGCCGGTCGGAAACAGCAGCACTTAAAAAACCGCCCCCTGTGAACTGACCCCATAAAGTTGGACGGTTTACATCAGGCGGCTATCTGGGCCAGGGTTCGGTACTCTACCGGACTCAGGCCTTTTAGTTTCTGTTTTATTCTTTCATGGTTGTAATAGTAGATATATCCGTCAATAGCATCCCGTAACTCGCTGATACTTCTATACTCCTCCAGATACAGGCATTCCGTTTTCAGCGTGCCGAAGAAGCTTTCTATCACCGCATTGTCATAGCAGTTTCCCTTGCGTGACATGCTCTGTTTCAGCCCTGCTTCCCTGAGTCGCTTCTGATAGTGCCCCATCTGATACTGCCAACCCTGGTCTGAATGCACCAGCGGATATTCACCTTCACTCAGGACTGACAGCGCCTTACTCAGCATATCGTCTACCATCGACAGCACGGGACGATGCTCCATTTGATACGCCACGATCTCACCGTTATACAGGTCAAGGACCGGGGATAAATACAGCTTTTCCCCGGCAATTTTAAATTCTGTCACGTCTGTTACCCACTTCTGGTTCGGTTTGTCTGCACTGAACTGGCGGTTCAGCACATTACCCGCAGCTTTGCCGTATCGCCCTTTGTAAGAGTTATATTTTTTCCTTCTGATACAGGATGTTAAATCTAACTGCTGCATCAACCTCTGAACCGTTTTATGGTTCAGTAAACTCCCTTCCCTGCGACCAGCCAGCGTGATCCGCCGGTATCCATATCGCCCTTTATGCTTATGGAACAGCGTTAAAATCCTTTGCTTATCATCGGCATATTTGTCCGGCTTTTTAGCGCAAGCCAGCTGCCAGTAAAACGTACTTCTGGCCAGCGCCGCCGCTTTTAGCAGGCGAGTCAGGGGATACTGCGGCCTTAACTCATTCACAATCTGCGTTTTATCCCGCGTTTCGCCATGTTTTTTTCCCTGAGTAAGGCCTGAAGCTTTTTTAGATAAGCCACTTCAACGCGTAGCTGTTCGAGCTCCTCACGTTCGTCCGGGTTAAGGGGCGTTTGAGAAGGGGGGACTGACTTATTTTCAGGGGTATCCGGCATCGTTTTTTTCCTGCGGCGGTTGTCTGCGAGGGCTGCCAAACCCCCTTCATCATACAATCGTTCCCACTGACAAACCGAGGAAAAAGCAGGGATAGTGAACTTTGCACAGACTTCGCGAACAGACAGATGGTGTTCACGCATATGCAGGATAACGGACTCTTTGAAGGCCGGGGAATAAGTGAAATGCCGGGTAGTGAGTCCGGCTTTGCCATGAAACTTCCAGGCGGCAGACCACTTACGAACGGCACTGTGATCGATACCAAAACGCTTTGCTGTCGCCTTGTACCCTTCGGGCCCGGAAAGATAGTGCTGCACGACCTCAAGCTTGAAGCTGAGAGAATACTTGCTCATAAAAAACTGCACCTTAATCAGTTGGGTGTCCAACTTTTGGGGTGCAGTTCAACTGCGGGGGCGGCAACCTGTCAGGCATACGCCCGTTTCAGTTCCAGCGTCCGGAGTACCTGACCCCACTCAGCCCCATTCAGTGCCGGTATACGCACCGGCTGATGACGGCGCTCACAGCGGGCAATTATTTTGGCCAGTATGCGCAGACGTCGCGTGATGGCATCCTCTGGCAGGGTTTCGCGGATCTGCCGCTGTTGTGCCCTTCTCACTCCCTTCTGCTTTACAAAATATTCCTGACATGCGACGATGAATTTGTCTTTCATGATTTGTCCTCATAACTGACATCTGAATTATCCGACCTGCTCGAACAGGCCGGAGTGAATAAGCAGAGCGCCCGCTCTGCTTTTTTATTACCCTTTCTCTTCGGTTTTCAGCACCTCCTCAGTGATCCGGTTGATGATCTGCTCATGGCTCAGGCTGCTTTTATCCGCCAGCGTGAAAAAACGCCCGTCCACTTCCGCAAAAATATCGGTGACATCCTGGCAAATCATTTCCATGAATTTGAATGACTGCGAGCTGACACCGGCGCGCCAGTTCATCGGCGGGAGCATGTAGAGTTTTTCGGTAAACTCGGCTTCGGTAATTTCGCGAACCGGTTTGCGGGCAGCGGCACGGATACATTCACGTGCTTCATTCAGGGAGATCAGAACGTAATTCCCGCCAAAGGAGTTCAGTGTCTCCAGCGTCTGACCCCAGCCGTTTTTGTAGACGTCGCCATCGAGGTACGCGTCTTCATAGTGAAAACCGCCTACAGGATAAAAAACCAGTGCGCTCATAACGTTATCTCCGACAGTGTGTTGAATTTTCTCCGGCTTCTTTCTGGCGTTTCCCTTTTCTTTCCTTATTCGGAAGCGGGGGAGCCTGGGGCCGTGACTCAAGACCGCCCCGTCCCATCAGTGACAGGCACAAGGGCGTGCCCGAGGCCGCAGCGCAAGCGACTGACCATCGGGAAGACGCGCGAACGGGGGAGGAAACGGGCGTCAGCCTTTACCCTTGTGAATGGCACGGGCCGGGGCAGCGTCTGTCACGGCCACAGGTACACCGCAACACAGGAATAAAAGGGAGCGACAGAAGCGGGCTGCAGGCCCGTTATCCTGAGCGGCCGCCGTGGCGGCCAGTGAAAGCGGCAGCTGCCCGTGGGCAGCTGCAAGCGGGCAGTTCAGGCATCGCTTGCTATCCGCAAGGACAGAGACACCCCGGTGGCTCTGCGGAAGTGGGCGGGGCAGCGCGCCACCCACTGGAGTGCAGGCGACGACCCGGCCTCCGGACGGGGAGCCGAAGGGGCCACGGGGTGGCATGAATTTTTTCAGGCTCTTATTGCTGTTCATTCAGCCAGGTTTCGCGAATTAATACAGTGAACATAAAGTGCAGTTTCTGCCCCTTCCCATGAGACCCAACACTCAATAAATACATCTAATTAAGTGCAGTTATTGCACCTTTTATATTTAATTTTCCTCATATACGATTAAAATCAAGTACAATTTCTGCACTTTTTTGGACATTCAAATGACCGGTTATGATCTGCGATTATGGAGAAAAAGTTTTGGCTGGAGTCGCGAGAAAGCGGCGGAAGAGCTGGGCGTGAGCCTGCGAACTTACAAAGATTATGAAACCAGTTATCAGGTAAAACGCATGGTGGCGCTGGCCGCCCTCGCACTGAGTAGCGAAAATTTACTGTCCACTATGGTGCAAAAGAAGCATCAGGAGCCGCTGCTCACCCTCCTGTGGACGATGCACAACGCCAGTCGTTCGCCGGGGTCACAGGCCGGGCACTGAAGATCCCGCGCTCGATGCGCGGGGTTTTCAGCAGGGCGGCCAAATCAACCCGGGTCCCGGACTTCATCATTGTGATGCATCGCGGCCACATTCAGCAGACAGGCAACACCCTGCGTCTCCAGACGATCACTCAGATGCATCAGATTGGCCAGTAAATCAACTAACATTGTCTCGGCGGATTCGCCGCTCTTATCCAGCCCACTTGCGAGCGCAAACTGACAGAGTACCTGCGCGGCAATGGCGGCACGATCCGCGTTGTCCGGTTCGCGCCCCGGCTGATAGCCTCCCTCACCTGCAATTCTCACCAGTTCATCCATACCAGCCATGGTGTTTTCAGGGGTCATCACGTTCTCATCCTGTGTTAAATGGCCACAGCGTAGCCATTATCATGGTTTTCTTTTAGCCGGGCGCGTGGCGTCCGGCGGCGGGTCAGTCGATTGCGCGGAAAATCAGACTGCTTTCCGGGTGATTAATGATGCTGACATAATCCTTCAGCGCATCCTGACGATCGATAAGCCCCTGACAGGTCTGCGCATACTGGCTCCCCATCTCTGACACTTTCCAGCACAGCTGGTTGAGCACAAACAGCGTCGCGATAATCCCGGCCGCATCGGCTGAAACCTCTGCATCAAAATAGTTTCCCGGGTTCGTCATCTGATACGTGCCGTCTGGCGGGGCGATGTAGCCGGTCGGGCAGGTGGTGGCCATATCGGTCCACGCCGCAACTTGCCCACTGATACCGCGCGGGACTTCATAGAAATTCCACATCCCGCCGTCGTAATCGCTGTGTTTACGCAGGAAGGTCGCGGCCATGCTTTCCCCCAGTGCTGTCGCAAACAACCGGGGCACAAAGGCCAGGCGGCGACGGGGATCGGTAATTTCAGTACGGGTCACCTGGGCGGTGTCAGTCTGAGTGGTTTGATCTGGCGTAGTCATTTTTTCTCCTTCGGCTTCTTTCTGGTGTCCCCTTTTCCATTTTTCAGGAGGCGGGGAGCACGTTGCTGTGACACCCAGCCGCCCCGTTCCATCAGGGGAAGAAACAAGGGCGCAGCCGGAAGCCGCAGCGCAAGCGAACGACCACAGGGAGGGAGTGCGAACGGGTGAGGACAGCGGGCGTCAGCCTTCACCCTTGTTGATGAACCGGAACGGGGCAGCGTCAGTCACAGCAAAAGTGAACACCGCAGAACAGGGTGCAAAGGAGACGCCGGAAAAAACCGGTTGACCGGCTTTCCTTAGCGGTCGCCAGCGGCGGCCAGTGGAAGCGGCACTGCCGTCAGGCAGCTGCAAGCGCACGCAACTCCGGGGCCGGAGCAGAAGGGATCCCAGTACGGAAAAAGGGCCGCCCGGTGACCCGGACAGCCCTTCATAAAGGCGCTTGCTGGCAGACCTTCAACACTATCAGCCTCCTGAAAAGCGGGGGGTCCCCCCCGCTACAGGTTGCTACTTATCGGATTCGTAAGCCATAAAAGCCGCCACCTCCCGCGTTCCGTCCTTATAACGGATTTCGCACAGCGATTTCCGGGTCAGGAATGTGAATATTAACAGCGTTAAACACACGATTAATACGCACCAGATCAGGGCGTTTCGCGGCAGTTTCATAGCTGACTTCTCCTTGCCTTTCGGCGGATAAGCGGCTAATCTGATGTTGTCGAAGCATGCAGATTTAGCCTCATTGGTTAATTGAAAAATTACCTTTGGGGCTTTTCTCTTTCTGCCTCACTACCTTCCAACATTTCTGCCAGTCGCAGGAGGCAAAAAGCCTCAAGCGCCACGCCTATTATACTGCTATCCGCCTCACTCTGACCAGGAATACCCGCTAAAAACTGTCGAAAAGTCAGACACTTTTTGAGGCCTGCACCGTCAGTTTGTTCGGAACATACAACCGTTCCTGCGCCCGGATGACCGCCGGGGTGTCCTGCACCAGTACCTGCAAACTTATGGCAATCACCTGCGGCTGATCACGGCTGTACTGAAACCACGCCAGCGACCTGAGCGACGGGAACCGCCGTTGCCAGTGCCAGAACATGGCCAGCCAGTCCTGTTCTTTCAGTTCCGGATGGCGATCATGCCACTGCACAAAGGTATCCGGACTCTGAAAATTCAGCTCGATGCGCGCCCGCTCAGCATAATGCTGATACTGCAATGCCTCCTGGGCACGACGCCGGGCGTCCTGGCGGCTCCAGGTCGAATGGTATTTATGCGCGGCCAGTCTCACCCGGTGTTTGTTACGTTCGCGGCGGCGAAACGCCGTTTCCGGGAACAGCCAGTCGCCGTCAGAGGTGGAGAGGGGTGACGGACAGTATTCGCCACGGGTACGGATCAGTGTGTTAAATGCCATGTCATAATCACTCAGCGTGGCCAGCCGTTCCGCCGGATCCCACCGGATGCAGGGGATGAGTCGCAGTCCCCTGCCCGACGCTTTCCCGCGCCCGGTCAGCCTGCGAAAGAATGCCGCCGCATACGGGTAAAACTCCAAACCGGAACGACGTGGGGATTCTTCAACGTCGATAATGGCGCCAGTGGCCGCCTGCTGCTCAGATCGTAAGCACACCAGGGCAAGGTGGGCCGGTAGAGTCTGGCCGCCCGTCAGGGCGGCCTTATCCGTTACGCCTGCACATCCTCCGGATACTGCTCCTTTGCCCCCTGACGCAGCTTGCGCATATGGTTGAGCGTCTGCAAGAATGCCCCTTCGTTGCGGGCAATCATCAGCGGGATGTCGACCTTCAGACTGTCCATGGACAGATTTTTCTCGGCGACCACCTTCTCCACCTTGCCGATCATCTCTGCGATGGCGTCATCACTGACTGACTCGTCACAGGCTTCTCGCAGCCACGCATGGGGATTGGCCGGATCCAGACCGAACAGCGCCAGCAGGTGCATGGCCGCCCGGCTCTGTGCCGCCGCATCACATTTCACCGTGCCACTTTGCGCATCAACACAGATACCGTGCCAGCATTCGTGACGGAAAGTCTGAGAGCGGTCCTCACAGATTGTATCCTGCTGACGGTGCGCACGCAGCTGCTGCGCGATAGCCTCCGCATCATGGTGTTCAAGCATCATAGCCGTGGCCAGACCAATGGCATTGACCATCACCCCATGCGTACCGATGGCCATCGTGCGGTAGGTGGAAGCACCCAGCATTTCCGCCACCCATTCCCAGTGCAGCGCGTCCGCCCAGGCACTCCGCAACGTCACCGCCTCATGGCGCAGCGCGGCCGGAACCTCATCACCGGCACGCAGGCCAAACATTTTCCGGGTCGCATCATGCAGCGCCTTAAAGCTGACCAGCAGGTCACTTTTTCCCGGCACCACGTTGTGTTCGTAGTCCACCCGCATCGCCAGGGCGCGGACGCTGACGCAATGTGACGCACCAGGTCATTGACCGGATCTTTATGGTTGTACGCCATTGAAATGGCCGTCGCCGGTTTGGTGGCGTTGTTGTTGGTGTCAGAGAAAAACTGCTGGCGGGTTTCCAGCGGCAGACCCACGCTCAGCAGCAGGGTGATCATGTCATTGGCATCAGGGCGGGCATCGATATATCCATAAATGCCCCCGCTGCGGTGCTGGCCATCGAACAGCTTGATATCCGGACAACATGCCCACGTCGCCTTTTGTGCCTTCGGCGGCGTTAAAGATGACCGCTTTATCAATATTTCCGGTCAGCGTACCCAGGATCCAGTCACGCTTTGTGTCATCCCCCCGGTCAGATAGTTCGTGATTTTGCGTGAACGGACCTGGTTATGTTCGCGCTGCGAACGGGACATCACATCCCCGCTGTTATCGCTGGCCAGAATGCGTTTGAGCATATTCATCGGCACAAACAGCACATACTGCTCGCGGCCTGCCTGACGGCCACGAATGGCTGGGAATTCAAAAAAGTACTCATGGGTCTGGGTGGTCATCATTAGTCTCCTCCGGCTTCATTCTGGCGTCCTCCTTTCCGGTTTATTTCCGGTTGCGGAACGCCCCTCATTGCGCAGACTTTTTGACGGCGAAACGACGAAAAGCAGGGGTGGAGGGCTGATTTTCTGAAGCCGGCGAAAGAAAATCTGACCGGAAAGCGCGAGCGGCCCTTGCTGCGCGGAGGTGCGCTGTCAGTCTGCATCAGCAATGAGAGGGGTTGCGCCGGAACACACAGGGTATCCCCTCGTAAGTAGTCTGAATATCAAAGTGGCGCAATGTCTGCGCAAACGCGTCTGACGATGTCAGCAGCTTGTCGGACAGATACTGCATCAACTGGGTGACAGCCTGGCGATCGTTCATCTCATTCTCCTGTGGGTGACGTGTCATCGGGAAAAACCAGCTCTTTCTGGCGTTCCCCTTTTCAGGGGCGAGTCGTTGTCTCCCGCCATGAGCGACGGGCAACAACGGGCCTCAGGCAAAAATCACGCCCCGGATGCAAGGCCGCAGCGCAAGCGCGCGAACATCGGGAGAGCGTGCGAACGGGCGCCGCAGACGGCGGCTTGAATTTTGACGGCACGGTGTAACCGTTTAAGCGATGGCAGGAGATAACGTCTGCAGGAAGGGTGGACGGGAGGGGGTATCCTTTTCAGGGCCAGCCTCTGGCGGGCCCCGTCCGGGGCGCCGGGAGCTTCAGCTCCCTGGAAGCGCCAGCAGTCACGGGGCTTTGGCCCCGTAGGGTCATTCAGTCAGGAAGAAAACGCCGGAAGCCGTCAACCAAATCACGGGCCGCAAGCTGCTGGCCCCAGTTGCCGATATACCACATGGGGGTCCGGTACGAGCGGTACGCCTTCAGCGTCAGTGAGTTGCCGACCACCACTTCCGCCGGCACGCCCAGATAGGAAAGCTGGAGGTAACACATATGCGCAGCAACCGCATCAATATCGGTGCAGCGCGCATACAGTTTTTGCTGTGGATTAATCCCCTGATCCAGCATCAACTCACAGGCCGCAATCACCATACTGCCCGCCCCGCAGGTGGGCTCATCCAGCGTAATGAAAGGATGCCGCTCCAGCTGCTTCGCCACCTGACTGAAGGTAAGTTTTGCCATAAGCCGGGACACGGCATAAGGCGTGAAAAACTGTCCCATGTGCGTCGATCCTATTTCCAGCTCCATAAAGATTTCCCCGAGGAAGTCCCCCGCACGACAGTCCAGGGCCCCGGCAATACAACCGATGAGTTGCGCCATCCGCGTCATGTCCTCTGCCTGGTAGCGCCCGGCGATGGCCAGATATTCCTCTTCCAGCACCGGCGAGCGCAGAAACGCGTTCTGCATGGCCAGAGTCCCCATGGCAACCAGATCACGGAACACTTCATGCCGGTGATGGTAACGCGCCGTTTCCCCGAACAGGCGGATAAAACTGCGCTGGAATTTCTGGTAACCGGTATTACTGGCGGCATTTTTTCGTTGAACCGTCAGTGGGGCGATATCGAGGGTCAATTGCGTCATTCTGGAGTTCCTTCCATTCCGGCAGTCTGCGATGTGCTCCCGCCATACCGCACAGGACGCAACGGGCCTTCAGGAAAAAATCCAGCTCCGGATGCAAGGCCGCAGCGCAAGCGCGCGACCATCGGGAGAGTGTGCGAACGGGCACCGCAGCCGGTGGCTTGAATTTTTCCGGCACGGTGCGACTGTTAAGCGGAGGGGGGAGTCACTGCAGACAACGTCAGGTAAGGCAGGGGGACGGGCGACGTTGATATTGATGTGCAAAAGCATCGACATTGAGCATTCCGGTTTCTTCCAGCGCAACCAGTTGCTGCTTTTCCTTACTGCACGTTTCACTACACAGTAATTACTACAGGTTGCCACTGCACGGATGAGGCTCTGAGCTATCTTTAAAAAATATCATTCGGAGGCCTTATGTGCGGACGGTTCACGCAGTACAACACACGCGAAGAATATCTTAGCTGGCTTGCTGACGAGTCTGAGCGGGATATCCCCTACGATCCGGAACCCATCGGTCGATACAATGTCGCACCAGGTACGAAAGTTCTGCTGTTGAATGAGAGGGATAACATTCTGCATCTCGATCCGGTGGTCTGGTCGTTTGCGCCAGCATGGTGGGGCAAACAACCCCTGATCAATGCTCGGGTCGAAACTGCCGCAACCAGCAGAATGTTTAAACCTTTATGGACACATGGGCGGGCTATCGTTTTTGCTGATGCCTGGTACGAATGGAAAAATGAAGGTGGGACTAAGCAACCTTACCTGATTTATCGTGAGGACCGACATCCTCTGCTTTTTGCCGCTATTGGTCATCCACCGTTTGAACGAGGAGATGAACACGAAGGCTTTGTTATCGTCACAGCAGCTGCCGATCAAGGTCTCATTGATATTCATGATCGTCGTCCTCTTACACTGACGCCGGCAGCCGCCAGAAGCTGGCTACGACAGGAGACGACAAGCCAGGAAGCAGAAGAGATAACACGGGTAGGAAGTGTGTCGGCAGATGAATTTACGTGGCATGCCGTCAGCCGAGCAGTGGGTAATGTCAAAAATCAAAGTGCCGGGCTGATTGAGTCGATCAATAATTCGTCATAGCGGGGTCTACAAGGAACCACACAGAGTTATCCCCTGAAAATGTGGATAAGTCATCCAACTATTTTTCATGACAAAACAGGAAACTACAGGAAACATTGAAGATACGGCTTGCAACCTCTCAGAATTAACAAATAATACTGTATATATATACACTATTATTTCCCGGAGTTATCCATGCTACGCCCTATCCTCGTCGCTTCAGATCCCTCTAAAATTTTATTGCCGTTGTTTACAGAGAGCTGTCCTGCCGGGTTCCCTTCCCCGGCTCAGGATTATGTCGAGGCCGAGCTTGATCTGAACGAATACTGTATTTCCCGTCCCAGTTCGACTTTTTTTGTCAGAGCCCTGGGTAACTCCATGACCGATATTGGCCTCCACAGCGGTGATTTGATGATCGTTGATAAAGCAGAACGCCCAAAACATGGTGACATTGTCATTGCCGAAATAGAGGGCGAATTCACCGTTAAGCGTCTCCTTCTGACTCCCCGCCCTGCCCTTCAGGCGATGAACCCGGCTTTTCCAACGTTGTACCCCATTCCTGAACAACTGGAAATATTCGGTGTCGTTACAGCCTTTGTACATAAAACCCGAGGGAGCGAATAGTGTTTGCACTTGCAGATGTAAACTCCTTCTACGCAAGTTGTGAGAAGATCTTTCGTCCGGACCTTAGAGGTAAGGCTGTCGTCGTGCTCAGTAATAACGACGGCTGCGTTATCGCCCGCTCGCAAGAAGCAAAGCGGCTGGGTATAAAAATGGGGGTACCCTGGTTTCAGCTAAAAGCAATGCAATTTGCCGAACCGCTTATCAGCTTTTCCAGCAATTACGAGCTCTACGCGAGTATGAGCAACAGAGTGATGTCTCATCTTGAAGAACTGGCGCCGCGTGTGGAGCAGTACAGCATCGATGAAATGTTCCTTGATATTCGCGGCATTGACAACTGTATTGATTTTGAATACTTCGGCAGACAGCTTCGTACGCATGTCAGAATGGGTACAGGCCTGACAATTGGCGTAGGTATGGGGCCGACTAAAACCCTGGCCAAATCTGCGCAGTGGGCATCCAAAGAATGGCCGCAGTTTGGGGGCGTTCTGGCACTGACTTCGGGTAATTGTCAGCGGACCGCGAAAATGCTATCTCTTCAACCGGTGGAGGAAATCTGGGGAGTTGGCCGAAAGATTTCGAAGAAGCTGAACAGCATGGGGATCATGACTGCTTTGCAGCTTTCACATACGAACCCGACCTTTATCCGAAAGAACTTTAATGTCGTACTCGAACGCACGGTCAGAGAACTGAACGGTGAAAGCTGCATCAGTCTGGAAGAAGCTCCTCCTCCAAAACAACAAATTGTCTGCAGTCGCTCTTTTGGGGAACGGATCACAACTTATGAAGCAATGCGCCAGGCTGTCTGCCAGTATGCTGAACGAGCAGCGGAGAAGCTACGGGAGGAACGGCAATATTGCAGGCACATAGCGGTATTCATCAAGTCCTCGCCGTTTGCCATCAATGAGCCTTACTACGGCAATTTGGCCAGCGAAAAAGTGCACACCCCAACTAAAGATACGCGTGACATTATTGCTGCCGCCATGAAGGCACTTGATCGTATCTGGCAGGACGGGCATCGGTACGCGAAGGCCGGAATTATGCTTAACGATTTTACCCCTAGTGGCGTTTCACAACTGAATCTTTTTGATGAAATCCAGCCACGCCCCGCCAGCGATGAACTGATGAAAGTGTTGGATAGAATTAATCATTCAGGTCTGGGAAAAGTGTGGTTTGCTGGCAGGGGGATTACGCCGGAATGGAAGATGAAACGAGAGATGCTAAGCCCGGCTTATACCACTCGCTGGGCTGAGTTACCTGTAGCAGCACTTAGATAATTCTTTAAAGTATTAGTAAACATATCGCTGGATTAGATAACGTTAAATCAGAGAAACTAACTTAATCACAGCTCATCCTCTAACTGCGTTCTGGTTACTGCATCTCTCCATAAATCGAGAACAATTCACAATGGCAAATTGGGACCGTGGTCCCAGAGACAGGTTGGGACCGTGGTCCCAGAGACAGGTTGGGACCGTGGTCCCAGAGACAGGTTGGGACCGTGGTCCCAGAGACAGGTTGGGACCGTGGTCTCAGAGACAGGTTGGGACCGTGGTCTCAGAGACAGGTTGGGACCGTGGTCTCAGAGACAGGTTGGGACCGTGGTCTCAGAGACAGGTTGGGACCGTGGTCTCAGAGACAGGTTGGGACCGTGGTCCCACTTAATGATTGAAGTTAATCTTGGTACTACTTAGCGGAAGATTGAAGATCCAGCAGAACAGCTTCTATACGTTTGACAACATCTGCTGGTAGTACTGAAGTATCCAGGCTGAGGATAAACTGATTTCCTTTGACCCGACTTATTGCGCCCGGGGCATATTGACGCTTGGTCGTCTGTGTACGGTCAGAACTTGATTTTACCTTTACACCATTCAATTCGGTAATGATGACTTCCGCATCCAGTTTTTCACCGCCAGCTTTTCGTTTCGAAATTTCTTTAACACGTGCGAGCAGAGTAGCTTCATGGCTGGCAAAAACTTTGGACAATTCCTCCCCAGCTCGGGCTGATAACTCGCCGGGATGAGAGAAAAGGGCAACCAACTCTTTCGGTAATTTTGCTGTATTCATACATCGGGAAATGATTTTACGGGAAATATGTTCTGCCTCTGAGAGAGCCGATACATTGCCACCAAATTCATTATTAAGCCGCTTCATGTAACGATGACCACGCTCGTAAGCACTGGTAGGGCGATAATCATTCCCCAGCTTGCTTAACGAATCCATCTGCTCATCATCCAGATCGCCAACCAGAATGCGGAAGTCACAGGCTATTAATATCGCCGTCATACGACGTCGACTGCCATCAGCAACCTCGATGACATCAGCAACTTTTCTGCCAAACGCTGGATTTTGTTGGCCAGAAATAAGGAAGGAAGGGATAAGGTCATCCAATGCTTCTTCTGTCAGTAGCGCCTGGTCACGTTCGTTATTGACCCAGACTTTTGATTCCGTTTCAATTTTTTCACCAGAGATTGTTTCCAGCGTGAATCTTACATCCCGACCACAAACTGGTAGCGTGATCGTATTACCTCTGGCCATCGCACTGACTCGCGCAATCAAAGAGTCAACCACTGGTGCAGCGGGTGTTTCAGAAGCATATTTTGAAGTAGGCGTAGTCACGACCTTCGGAATAATAGGTGCACGTTTCATTATCGAACCTCCCAATGAGGTTTGATCAGGCGATCAAATATTTCCGTACACACGGGTTCCCAGATAGCCAGGGCATTTCTCCATGCACCTGTTGATGAGCGCTGATCAATGGCTTGCTCAAACACAGTACGCATACGAATTTGTCCTTTACCTACTTCATCGGTCTCACGGACAACATTTTTTAAAACCATACTTCCCCATGCGTCACGGATTTGTTCTTCCATCCATGGCGACTGACTCCCATTGTTATTACTGTATTTGGTCAGCAGAATTCGTACATCCGGCTCAAAGCCTTTCAGGTCCACGTTCTTAAGTAGATCACGTAGCATATCGAAGAATTGTAAAGCGGAGGTGTAATCGAACAATTCCGCAGGGGTAGGGACGATAAGTACATCTGCAGCACAGACAACATTGATAGTCCCGATACCCAGGTTAGGAGCACTATCGATGACAACCACATCATAATCATGTGCAACTGTCTCGATGGCCAGACGCAACATCATATGGGGCTCAGTCGGTAGTTTACCTGCGTCGTATCGTCCCATCATTTCTGTTTCAATTCGATGAAGCGCCAGACATGAAGGGATGATATCGAGGCCGGGCCAGCATGTAGATTTGACCGCATAACTGGCATCGTCACGTTCACCCAGGTAAAAAGGCAAAAGGGTGTCATCAGCGTGTATATGTAGATCCGGCACCCAGCCGTGATACATCGAAGCAGTGCCTTGCGGGTCATTCCCTTCAACTAATAAAACACGCAACCCTTTGAGTGCAAGATGTTGTGCAAGATGGACTGAAACCGATGTTTTATAAACGCCACCTTTATGGGCTGCTACACCGACAACAGGAGGGAGGGTGTTTTCAGGTCTACGAAGGCGGGTACTAAAAACATCACGCATATGGTTGATTTGTTCAATCGTGTATCCAACACGTTGTTCCACACGTCCACGCATTTCCAGATCAGGATGTGGAAGTCGGCCACTTTTCTCAGCGTCACGAATAGCCTGCGACGATACACCAACCAAGTCTGATGCTTCACCAATACGCCAGCGACGAGTAATTTTTCGCGCTTCGGGGCTATCATCATTGAACTGCGCAACTGCAATAGCCCTTGTCATTTCGTGACCAGCGAAAATGCACTGATCCAGAGTGTCCATTAAACCCATGTCATTAATCCTTTATTGTTTTACTTTGCAATAATTAATTAAATCTTGGAATTTAACGCAAAGCAACATAAAAATTGCAAAGTCCTTTAAATATTGCAAAGTTGGTCACTTAATCAGCAGTGAAAGAATCGCTTATCAAAAAGATAAATCTGGTACAGAACGCAGCGCTCGCCGCAGTCTTTGACTAGCGAAGTCTGTCAAAGCGAGGAAGCGCAATAAAGGAGATGTCGAATATAGCAAGGCCATTCATTTCATCCAGAGATTAGTGGCAAACTGCTCTCAGATAAGCGAATGAGTTATGCACATATTCACTGGTTAGATCCAATAAATAGATCAGTTAAAGATCATATTAAGGATCATAAAGACCACCGATCCGTCTAAAGCCTTACACCACAGGGCTTAAAGACCTGTCACTATCCACTACGATGAGTAAAGGAACCACTACAAGTAGCTCATCAACCACTGTAGATAGTAGACAAACCACTATATGCAGCTATGAATAACCACTATAAAGAGTGATTGCTGATTAGGCTGTGAATAGTTTTGATGATTGTTTATTTTATGAGTCGTTTTTCATTCTATCCACTTATCCACAGGATAGATCCAATAATAAGATCCAAAATGGTCATCAAAGCCCAAATAAGATCACCGGATCGTCTGAGGCCTTATGAGACAAGGCTTTGATGGTGATCGTTATCCACTATGGAGAGTAAAGTATCTACTGTACACAGTAAAACAACCACTATGCAGAGTATGATAACCGCTATAGTAAGTGATAGTATCCACTACAGTAAGTAGGGAGTGACTTTAGCTGTGAACAGCATCGGGATATTTTTATGAGTGAAAAAGGCAAAACTATCAAAGAGATAACTAAGGCTTTCACAGAGATTAATAAAAGAACTGGTGAAGTTGTTAACCTTGTTCCTAACAGTAATAATACCGTACAGCCTGTTGCTTTAATGCGTCTTGGGCTGTTTGTCCCGACCCTGAAATCTACTGCTCGTGGTAGAAAGGGACAGATGTCAACAATGGACGCCACAGAAGAATTGAAACAGCTTAGCCTCGTAACATCTGAAGGATTTGAAAATATTCAGATAACCGGGGCCAGACTAGACATGGATAATGATTTCAAAACGTGGGTTGGGATTATTCATGCTTTTACAAAATTCAAAATAATCGGAGACAAGGTCACACTGCCGTTTGTTGAATTCACCAAGCTGTGTGGAATACCCTCTAGCCGTTCTTCGGCGGCATTACGTAAACGCATTGACTCCTCATTACAGAGGATAACAACAAATACATTATCTTTCTCCAGTAAAGATAAGACCTATCACACACACCTTGTACAATCTGCTTACTTCGATATGAAAGAGGATGTTGTTGTCCTGCAGGCAGACCCAAAACTATTTGAATTATATCAGTTTGACCGGAAGGTACTCCTCCAGTTGCAAGCTATCAACGAATTGGCTCGTAAAGAGAGCGCACAGGCGCTTTATACTTATATTGAGAGCTTGCCCCAGGATATCAAGCCCATATCAATGTCGCGCTTCAGGGCGCGCTTAAATCTCACGTCCAGGGCAATAACCCAGAATGCAACAGTTCGTAAGGCGATGGCACAGCTCAAAGAGATTGGATATCTGGACTATACGGAGTATCAACGTGGTAGAGCTGTGTATTTTCATATCCACTATAGAAGGCCAAAACTACGACCTGCATCAATACCCATGGGATTACCAGAAAATCCAGAAGATGAACTTCCCATGGAAACAGAAGAGCTAGTTGTGACTTCTCTGACCAAAGAAGAACTGGCGCTTCTGGAAAGTCTTCGTGGAAGTAAGAAATAACCTTCATTCATTGCTATCTACTGTAGTGAGTCTTTAAACCTCAATAATGAGGACTAACCACTGTAGTGAGCAATATCACTCTTTCAATTGATAGCTGCAACCACTGTAATGAGCTATTCCTCTCTTTATAGTGGTTACTTCTAACCACAGTTTCATTTACACACCTAAGATAACGGTTTCTGAGTCGCATTTAGTTGCGACAATTGTTAGGTCCCTCAGATTATCACTCTCTATAGTGGTTCTTACTCACTACAGTGGTATGTACTATGCCGAGAGTAAGGTGTTCATCATCTGGTTTATATCAAAGCCAAGAGAAACTACGGACTCCTAGTTCATCCATAATTATAGGTGAGAATCTGTGCATAACTTGTCCTGATAGACACAGTTCCGGCAGATATGGGAAATACCCGAAGTTGAGGGTCGATTGTCACAGTTACGGCGGTGAAGTAAGGAGCGATTGCCAGTCTTACGGTACTCATCTTAAAACTTTAGGCATTTCCCACAGGTCATCGCTGAAGATGAAGAACCGTGCATAATTTGCCCGAAAACCACCATATGGTGATAATAAAAATACCATCCGGAGGCGCTTATGAAAATCTTTACACCCACAACATCTGGTCACAGCCCTGATAATCTGTGGAAACACGTCGGGCTGAACGTATCCGACAGCCTGATGCTGGTTGACGAGATTGATAAAGGTCTGGAAGGCGAAGTGGCCAGCCGCATCGTCTCCTGGGCGCACATCACCCAGGCCGATCTGCGCCGCATGACCGGTATTCCCGGCACCACGTTTAACCGCAACAGTAAAACCCGTTTCAGTCCGGCACAGAGCGAACGTCTGGTGCGGTTCATCCGCGTGCTGGATAAGGCGGTGGATCTGTTTGAAGGGGATAAAGCGGCGGCCCAGCAGTGGCTTAATGAACCGAGCCGCGCACTGGGCTGGAAAAAACCGGCCGACCTGCTGGCGTCCGAGTCCGGCGCCTGGGAGGTGATGAAACTCATCACCCGCCTCGAACACGGGGTGTACTCCTGAAGCTCTGGGTCTGACCAGAACCCGCTACCTGATGAGTGTCTGGACAGGGCAGGGCGCCAGAGAACCCGGGGCCGCTGGAACAGTGTCGGCACCGCCATGGTCTGTACCCCGGAAGCCGCCTCGCTGACCCTGGCCGGGAACCTGGTGCATCTGCATGTCGCAAATCGGCTCGATCCCTTTAACCAGCTGTCGGTGGACGTGCCGGATGAACTCATTCAGGTGACTGAAAAAGACAGCCTGCCGCAGAGCTGGTCGGCATCGGAAGCCCCGTCGGCCCTGGCCGACATCGGCGATCAGTGGGCCAGAAGGGGTGAAGCGGTGGCGCTGCGCATCCCGAGTGCGCTCTCTCCGGTGGAGTACAATTATCTGCTTAATCCGGTACATCCGGAGTACGCGAAAATTATCAGCCAGGTTGTTCCGGTAGATTTCCGCTTTGATGAACGTCTGAAGTAGTCATTTTTCTTTTAGCCACTTCAGGTTAAGCGGTTATCGCGCAGCAGCTGCAGGGCGTCACCCACCGGCAGGGTGAACGTCACGTTCTGACTGGCGGCCACATCGAGCGCAAACACCTTCGTATACACCTCGGTACTCTCATACTTTTCATGCCCCATCAGGGACTGCAGCACCTTGGGTGGCGTGTGGCCATACAGCAGATGCATCGCAAAACTGTGCCGGAACGTGTGCGGGGAGATCTCCACCGTAAAAGTGACGCCGTCACGCGACGCGGCGTTGACCGCGCCTTTCAGCCAGTTCCTCACCGTCCGGTCCGTGACTCGCCACACCGGCATGGCGCGTTTTTCTCCCGTCAGCGTATCAATCTCAAACTTCTCCCGGGTACTGGCAAACAGATTGCGCATCTCCCGCACATAATCCCCATCGGACAGGACTACCACCCGGTTGGCAGATTTCCCTTTCTGCGGACGACCACCGCCGGTGCGTCGCTGCTTGGCGGTGCGGATCACCACATGCGGAATGTCATCGTTCAGCCTGAAGTCACGCCGCCTTAACGCCAGCGCTTCATTGATGCGTGCGCCGGTGTTCCACAGCGTGTTGACCAGACCGTGCTGTGTCCAGTCCGGCAGATAGTGGAGCAGGGCGGCCACTTCCGGTGCCAGCAGATATTTCGGCAGCTCGGTGTAATGCAGGGCCATACGCCGCAGGGTGATTGCCCGACCGTAATCGGGCATTCCACCGGACAGAACCGGGGCATTCAGGGTGACAGGATGCAGGGACATGACACCTCATGGTAAAGGATGCGCTACGTAAAATCTGACGGGTGCCAACCACGGAAACCTTTCAGAATTCACGTAGCGCAATCTGGTGAAAAACTGCGTCTATTTTCGCCTCCATGACGCCGCTGCGCCACTGAATAAACCCGCAGAGGCAGGCAGGAAGTATTTCCGCTTTCCAGCAATATACCAGAAAGCGGAAAAAGAAAAATGGCAGGCCGGATCGGAAAAGGATCCTGATGTGATCCTTTTAGCCTGGATGATGGGGTGGAAAGCAGGGAAGGGCACAACATCCTGGGGAAAAGGGTGTAAATCCCCCGGATGGTGCAGGCTGCCGGGAATGACAGAAAACGGAAAGGCCGTATAACCGAGTCAAACCTCAACCTTCTTACTGCTGTTTTCTATTGGTTCACACTTAACCGCGATGAACCTAATTTTAGCGAAGCAAATAGATCAATAACGAATTACATCATTGGTTATTACAGCCAGCTCAGGCCCCACCAATATAACGGTGGCTTAACACCCAATGAATCAGAACGATTGTTCTGGAAAAACTTTAAAACTGTGGCCAGTTTTTGTTGACCACTTCAATATTACTTCTGTCGCTGCCAGTCAGCACCGGTTTTTGGAAGGAGATGGATTCCACCTTATTATCGAAAAAGGATATTTCCTGCTAAATATTCTCTGCAATAACAACCCTACACTATTCCCTTTTGAAGTAAAAATCAGGTGCCACAGCGAGCTGATAAATCAACGATTGACATATGTCAATCGATAATAGGAAGTATATATAGTCTCAAATGAGATTTCACGTTCATTGCATCGGAGTACAAAAGGATTAAAATTTATTTCGTAGGGATGTGTGTCTATCAATACAAATAGATAAATTCAATATACATAATTATTTAACAAGGAATGAAATAATGAAAAAACATTTATTGGCAATGACAGTGGCGACTTTAATGACAACCGGTTTTGCTGCTAGCGCAATGGCTGCCTCTTCAGCAACAACTGTTCCTGGTGGGACTATTAACTTTATCGGGACAGTTGTAGATGCAGCATGTTCGGTAAGTGCTGATTCGCAGGATCAAACAGTAACTTTGGATCAAGTACGTACCGATAAGCTGACTACTGCAGGCCAAGCTGCGGGGCAGCAGAAGTCTTTCAATATTTTACTGAAAGACTGTGATACTTCGGTAAGTACAAATGCAAGCGTTACTTTCGAAGGTCAAGCAGACAAGGATGTCACGACTGCACTGCAAAATACTGCTGGTGCGGGTTCTGCAGGTAATGTTGCGCTCCAGTTGTATGGACCAGATGGTAATGAGCTTTCATTGGGTGATAATTCTGCAACTGTTAAATTATTAACAGGTGATACAACTATTCCACTGAGCGTTGATTATGTTGCAACTAAAGCTGCTGCGACTCCTGGTGCAGTTTCTTCTATTGCAACATTCTCTATTAACTATTCTTAATAGTTAGTTCAGATCTTATGTAATACATAAATTACCAGCTGTGCTTGCGCACAGCTGGTAAAAGTTAATTTAGAGTTAATAATAATGCCGAACTCACTAAATAAAAGAATCTCCATTACACGTCAAGACCGTTATTTAAAATTATTATCAATTATTGCATTAACAACTGTTTTTGTATCAGCATTTTGCCCTTTAGCACATGCAGGTGGTATTGCGCTAGGTTCAACCAGAGTTATATATACACAAGGTAATAAGCAAGCATCATTACCCATAATCAATTCAAATGAAAATAATACATATCTGATTCAATCTTGGGTTGCGAAAGAGAACGGTCAAAAATCAAGTGACTTCGTTGTTACTCCACCGTTATTTGTTTTAAAATCAAAAAAAGAAAATATCCTTAGAATAATGTATGTAGGTGCAGAATTACCTACGGACAAAGAGAGCGTGTTTTATCTGAATAGTAAAGCCATTCCTTCAATTGATAAGGATAAGATGTCGGGTAATAATTTACAAATTGCAACGCAAAGTATTATTAAAATATTTATCAGACCCAAAAATCTGCCATCGAAATCTACAGAAGCGCCGAGCACTATCCGATGCCAGGCTGCAGATGACACTATAAAAGTACAGAACCCATCACCTTATTACGTTACCTTGGTGAACTTCAAAATCGGCGAATCTGCTATTAAGAATACCATGGTTGCTCCTAAGAGTGAGTTAAACGTAAAAGTATCTAACGGGGCGAAAGGAACTATAAAATTTCAGACCATAAATGATTTCGGTGGAAATACCGCGACCCAGATATGTAAGTCATAATAATTTATTCTAAAAAAGAAATCATCATGCGGGTTAACGACCTGACGATTAGCTATTTGTTCATTTATTGAGAAATGAGTATGAAGATCAGTTATTCCTCAATCATTATCGTTATCGGCATATCATCTTGCAAGGTTTATGCTGATAACTATTTTAACCCAGCGTTCATTGCTTTGGACTCGGCTTCTCCTGTCGCCGACTTATCTCGCTTCACAGACGGCAACAATCAATCACCCGGTACTTACCTTGTAGATATTTATTTAAACAAAACATTTGTAAGTACAGACAACATTAACTTTAAGGCTGCAGGAAAAAAATCCAGTCATACTGATGACACTGGCCTTGAAGCTTGCATGACTAAAGAGTATTTACAGAGTTTAGGTGTAAATCTTGATTTATATCCCCGGTTTAAGGATGTAAAGGAAAATGGATGCATAGATCTAAGTGTAATCCCAGATGCCAAGTCCGAATTCGATTTTAACGATCAGAAACTGGACATCAGTATTCCTCAGGCAAGCATAGTTAATAATGGTCGAGGTTATATACCACCAAGTCAATGGGATGAGGGTATCCCTGCATTTTTAATGAACTATAACTTTAGCGGTTCAAATAGTAGCGATCGTAATGACCAAGGCAATGCGCAAAATAATTACTTTCTCGGATTAAGTGGGGGGGGAATTTAGGCGCCTGGCGTTTACGAGATCACTCAACTTTTAATTATAATAACAACAGTTCTGAAGGTAGAAAATCTGAGTGGGAGCACATAAGCACTTATCTTCAAAGAGATATTATTGCACTTAAAGGTGAGTTAACAATTGGTGACAGCTATACTCCCAATGAAATCTTTGACAGTCTCAGCTATCGTGGTTTCCAATTATCATCAGATGATAATATGTTGCCTGATAGTCTAAGAGGATTTGCACCTACAGTGCGTGGGATTGCTAAAAGTAACGCACAGGTAACCGTAAGACAGAACAACTATGTTATTTACCAAACTTATGTTCCGCCAGGGGCATTCGCTATTAATGACTTATTTCCAACATCATCAAGCGGCGATCTTGAAGTGGAAGTAAAAGAAAGTAACGGTTCTGAAAGTCATTTCACCTTACCATATTCGGCAGTACCTATGTTGCAGCGGGAAGGGCGCGTGAAATATTCAGCTGTTACAGGCGAATATAGAGGTAATGACAGCAACCAAAATGATATAGGTTTTGCACAGGGAACATTGTTCTGGGGTTTACCACATGATGTAACAACCTACGCAGGAACACAAATTGCAAATAATTATACATCTGTTGCCGTTGGGGGCGGGGTCAATATTGGATCGTTAGGGGCAATATCAACAGATGTGACACAGGCATATAGTACTCTTGCAGATGATAATAAATACCATGGTCAATCAGTTCGGTTTTTATATAATAAGAATTTGAATTCAACCGGCACTGATTTTCAGATCATGGGCTATAGATACTCTACTTCAGGATTTTACACGCTCGAAGATACAAGCTATAAACATATGGATGGCTACAAGGAAGATGCTAATGACGATAATGACGATGAACCATTATGGATAGACTATTATAATTTACACTATACCAAAAAAGGAAAATTCCAGGTAAATATCAGTCAGGATGTTGGTGTCTATGGTTCGCTGTACTTGACAGGAAACCAGCAAACATATTGGAATACTGATGAAAATGACATAACGATTCAGTCAGGCTATAACAATACACTGTTCGATGTGAATTATAATATTAGCTATAGCTATACAAAGTCCACAGGGCAAGGTGCTGGAGATCAATTATTATCTCTGAGTATTTCTTTACCATTAAGTAAGTGGCTATATGGACAGCAGAGTGTAAATCACGAGAATAACAATGCATATGCTACGTATAGTATTAATACGGATAAACATGGGAACTCTTCTCAAACGACAGGAGTAAATGGT
This sequence comes from Buttiauxella sp. AC142, assembly GCF_979253435.1. Taxonomy (NCBI): domain Bacteria; kingdom Pseudomonadati; phylum Pseudomonadota; class Gammaproteobacteria; order Enterobacterales; family Enterobacteriaceae; genus Buttiauxella; species Buttiauxella sp. AC142. Next base: position 16,834 of record NZ_CEEDCH010000004.1, on the reverse strand, counting down.
ACTTTACTCGAAAATAATAATTTGAATTACAGTGTGCAACAAGGTTATGCAAATCATGGAGAAGGGTCGAACGGTAACATAAACCTCAGCTATGAAGGAGGCTATGGGAATTCTAATATCGGTTTTAACTATGATGATAATGGGGATTATCAGCAAATCAACTATGGGCTCTCAGGTGGGGTTATTGCGCATTCAGAAGGTGTGACCTTCAGTCAGCCTTTAGGCGAAACTAATGTTTTAATAGCTATTCCAGGTGCTAATGACGTAAAAATAGAAAATAGTACAGGGATTAAAACTGACTGGAGAGGTTATACAGTGGTTCCGTATGTTACAAATTATCGACGGAATCGTATAGCTCTTGATACTAATTCTTTAAGCGACCGTATTGATATCGATGATGCAGTATCTATAGTTGTTCCGACTAAAGGAGCTGTAGTTAAATCAACTTATAAGGCCCATGTTGGTGTGCGCATACTCTTAAATCTTGCATATCATGGGAAACCAATTCCATTTGGCGCCATTGCCACAAGTGGAAATACGGTGGGTATCGTAGACGATGAAGGATTAGTTTATCTTTCTGGTATGAAAGAAAATGGCGATGTGTCTGTTGTATGGGGGAAAGACAAAAACTCACAGTGTGAGGTCAGGAATTACTCTATACCTGCATCTGAAATTAAAAAGTCTATAGCAAAAATTTCTGGGGTTTGTGAATAATGGATAAAATTAGTTCTGCAAGAAGACTATTTTCTTTCGTCTCATTAATAATACTTTCCAGCACCGCGATTGCCGGAATGTCAAATATGACAGTAGACAAAATTGTGCCAAATGCAGATGGTACTTTCCAGATGACATGGAAGTATAGTTATGCCGGTGAATGTGCGGAGCATTCAGCATATTTAGATTTGGGAACAATGATCAATGCTGATGCTATACGATGCAGTGTGTCAAAAACAGGGAATGTAAAACCGGGTGGTAGTTGTTCCATGTGGAGAAATGAGATCGGGGTAAGTGCAGCAGGGAGCGGTGGGTGGGCGCAAGGGCTGAATTATACTGCAACAGCAGAACTGAGTGGTTTGGTTGCGCTTGGACAGCCAGGGACTCTTAACTGGCATTCGTCAGGATCTACAGCTAGCGGAGGGGGAAAATGTGAGGAAAGTGGTACCGTACCTATACCTCCTTTGCCTGTTCCGACGACATGTGAAGCAAGTATATCATCAGCAAATGTAAGTTTGGGTGATTGGTTTTTGAGTGATCTACCTGAAGTTGGATCATCTACAACGAAAAAAAGACTCCCGTTGGGAATATATTGTGAAGGGGATGGCGCTCAAATTTCAACCAAAATTAACGCCATAGGTGATAGTAGAAATCCACTATATTACATAGCATTAGACTCAGGCTTACCAAATGAAGCTAGCGGAATGGCTATTGTTATAAAAAATGACAAAGACATTCCGTTGCAACTGAACACAAAATTTACAGCTATAGTGTCTGCAATATCGGGTTACAACGATTTAGGATGGTCTGCTCAATATGTACGAGTTGCTGATAATATGTCAGAAGGTGCAGCAAATGCAGGGATTTCAGTAGCGATTTCATATGATTAAAAGAGTATAAGACAAATTACACTGTCTAAAGAGCTACGTTTGTTAATAGGAATTATTTTAAGCCCATAAGTTATCATTATTTACATGGTTGGGGAAATGAACACATATAAGCATACAGGCAAATTATTAGTAATCTCTATTTTCGTCTTACTAAGCTTCTGCATGACTTTGGAGCAAAGTCATGCAAAAGGAGGTCGAAAACGTTATGTGCAGGATGAGGATGTCACGATTAACTTTTATGGAAGCTTCCTTTCCGAATCATGTGATGTTGACACAAATAGTATCAATCAGACGGTGCATATAGGTGATTTCAGTTCATTAATATTTTCGGGAACTGGTAGTGTTAGTCCTTCAGCACCATTTGATATAAATTTGAAAAACTGTGGTGATGGTGTAAAGGGTACAATTGTTAAATTTGGCGGCACTAGCGATAGTACAAATGCAGCATTGTTAGCGTTAAGTGACACTGGTGCTACCGGTAATTTGGCTAAAGGCGTAGGGATACAAATAATTGATGCTGTAACCGAATTGCCAGTTGATCTTAATAAGGATTCGTCTGGTTATGTACTTATACCAGGCGATAATACTCTTAGTTTCAAGCTAAGATATCAAGCTACAGGAAGCAAAGTTACAGCGGGCAATGCAACTGGTGTTATGTATTTTGATCTAAGCTATCAATAAGGGTGGGTAATGAAATTATATAATTGTATTATTCTTCTTGTCTCATCTATTACTTGTTCTTCAGTTTTTTGTCATGATGGAAATGTAAGTGTTACTGGTACGATAACGGAAAGTTCATGCACGATTTCACAAGATTCAGAAAATATTTCGGTTAACATGGGAGATGTTTCCGCTTCTAACTTTACTACTGTTGGAGGTACATCTTCGCCAAGAAATTTTGCAATACATTTAGAACATTGTGACAGTAATGTCAGCAATGCTAATGTAACGTTTAGTGGAGTATCTAATGAGGTTAACCCGGATATTCTTAAAATAACCAGCGAGATAAATTCAGCAAGTGGAATCGGTATAGCAATTCTTAATGATAAGAAGCAGATTGTGCCTATAGGAGAAAGAAGTACAGAATATCCAATTGATATTAGTCAGGAAGACAATGTTTTGAACTTTTATGCCGAATATATGTCAACTGGTGAATCGTTGCACCCTGGCATTGCAAATTCAACTGCCACTTTTCAAATAAATTATGATTAGAATATTTCTTCTGTTAGTATTATTCCAACCTGTACTCACGCAAGTTGCAAATGCAGGTGTGGTAGTGAAAGGTACCCGATTTATTTATGATGAGTCACAGCACAGCCTTTCGGTGACTGTTAAAAATACAGAAGATTATCCATATCTGATAAAAGCGGAAATTAAGATTGGAAATCGATGGTCTGAGGTCAAAGAAAAATCGCAATCGACATCTGAATTTATTCCAACGCCACCACTCTTTAAAATCCCGGCCAATAGTGAGAATAAAATCAGGATTGTTCGTTTAGACGGTGATTTACCTGATGATAGAGAAAGTGTTTTTACACTCGTAATTTCGGCCATACCACCTGGCAATACTGACAGCGATTCTGTACAGATTGCTTATCGATCAAACTTCAAAATATTTTTCAGACCCGATAATCTTACTGAAAATGCCCAAGAGGCATATAAAAAATTACAATGGGAAAATACACCGGTTGGGCTGAAAGTAATTAATCCAACACCCTACTACATAACGTTTGCGGATTTAGTCGTGAATGGTATAAAAATTCCTAACGTAAAGATGCTAACTCCTTACAGTAGTAAGATTACAAACTGGTGTAAGATTAGATCTAAATGTGAGGTTAACTGGAAGATAATTAATGATTATGGGCGTGTTTCATCACCCCTTAGTATTGTTCTGAATTAAAATCATGAAAATAGAAGCCTGGAAAGTATTCAGAGATTATTTTGCCAGAAATGCTAGTGAAGCATTGTTGAGCATGATTATGGCTGCATATTGGCTAATAATAATTCATTTACCGATAATGAATAATGGAGGGTGGGGTACTGATCTACCTCTTAATTATATTGCATGGGGAGTGTTCAGTAGTACACTTTGTGTGTGCTGGATTCTCAAACAGAATAACAATACTGAGCTTGAGAATGAATTTGTAATTATTATTATTGGTGCGGTGCTGATGGTTTCACCAGTACTATGGTCACCATCCTTACAAGCAAAATATAACGCAATACCCCGTATTGGCGGTATGTGTGGAGCAGTGGTGATATATTTTTCGCTTGTGCAGTTTAATTTAAATAAAACAAAATATTATTATTTATATCTGTTTTCACTTGCAGGTGCTGTTGAGTGTATTGTGGTTTTATTTGAGTTGTATGGAGATGCATCAGTGTTGCCTCCTATTTGGAAATTACTCATAGATGAAAATGGAAGGGCTGGTCTTGGTGTTTTTCAACAGGTGAATGTTACAGCAAGTTTTCTTGCAACGACACTCGGAACATCAATGCTTTTACTGGGGCTTCGTTCTGCACGATTAACGAATAAAGCTTATGAGCAATTACGCAGTTTTTTCCTGTCTAGTATAATTATAATGTTGTGTGCTTTACTTGTGTTAATTAAGTCACGCACTGGTTGGTTAGGCGGCTGTTTTGTTGTAACAGGGACGCTATGGATTTTTACTTTATCCTCATTTCAACGAGAGGTGCATAGAAGATTGCTGTTGCTCCTGCTGGTAGCCCTTGGTGTATTCTGTGGGGTATTTTTTCAGGACGTATCTTTTAGTCAGGCTCTTCAGGAACATTCAGCTTCAAACCAACAGAGAATAATTACGCTATTGTACGGGTTACGTATGGCATCACTTCACCCTTTTTTAGGTTATGGAGCAGGTGTGTACGAAGTTGCCTACCAGAATTTTTTGGCTGCTTTACCTGGCGGGAATCCCGGGGCTGAGGTAATGAACTTCCCCCATAATGAATTCTTGTTTCAATATATAGAAGGGGGGATTCCTGCAGTTGTGGGACTTTTATTATGGATGGCATTTTATTTATTACGAATTCTTCAAGCAACTAATGCCTATCAATATGTATTACTGCTATGCATGATGCCGATCATCTTACATACGCAATTTGAATACCCATTATATTATTCTGTACCGCATTTGTTTATATTGTTAATAATAATGGCAATAACTAAACCTGTATCTTCAGCGAGTATTGTGCGGGACAGGCTCGAGCAGTTAATCTTTTTGAAAGCAATACCTGTTATGAAGGGAGTTATGTTCTGTATGTTGCTAACCATGGGTTACTTGTCATGGACATCACTATATACTAGTTTACTACTTTCGAAATTCGAGCTCTCGAAATTAGATGATCCTCATAGCATCGTGAAAATTGATGTTTCCTTATTCGAGAAATTACGTTGGGAACATGACCTTAATTTATTAAACCTGCTTGATTTTCGAATTAATAAAAATGATCTCACGCTGCATTTATTTGAGAAAGAAAATGCTGCGTGGTTATCAATTCATGCTGACCCTGATGCATACTATAATCAAATCGTAGTATGTCTATATTTTAATGAAAATGAATTAGCTGAGAAATATAGGGTTAAAGCAAGAGGTATGTTTCCATGGGATGGTCGATTTAATTAATAATAACTCCCGTGTGTGGTACGATTTCTACAGGTCACGACTTTTTTATATGTGAAGAGTGTTGTGGTTGGGATTACTTCGGGAGGGGTAAGTCATATAAAGGAATTGCATATGGAATAACAGGTTTTAACTGGATTGTAAGTTTTTAATTTTTCGTCATAAATTACTGGTTGGTTATTATGTTGAATATAATTCCTTTAACTCAAAACAATCATTTGGTGTGTTCCGTGCGTGAGTTTTTCTCGAGTCGGGGTATTAGTGGTTGCGTTAAATCTCCGGAGCCCAAGATCAACTTTATCATTGCTAATGATTCAAACCCGTTGGAAGCATTACTATACGTAAAAGATAAGAATTTCAACAAATTTAATGACAGGATAATTATACTATCAAGTATAATTACTGAAAAAATAGCCAGACGTTTTATTAACGAAGAGTGTCGTTTTGTTTGCCTCCCCCAAAACGCAGCTATTAATACTTTCATGGAGGCATATGACAACCTGAACGACTGGAGGGATATTATCCCGATGAGGGGAAAGTCACGACTGCTATCTAAGAAGGAAAAACTTTTTGCATGTGAACTTCATCGTAACGATTTCTGTCAAGAAACAATATTAAAACTTAGAGAAAACGAAAGGAGTAGAATGAGTCATAAAAAATACTGTATCATCAAGAAGTTAGAGTTAAAGAACAAAGTTATACTTCATCGAATAATTACTTCACCACAATTTTCTCGAGCCATTCATCTATTATAAACGTTAATTTCTATTATACCTATATTGTTACCGCCATTAGCTCAGCAGGAAGAGCAAGCAACTATTTCGAGTTGTAGGTTCGGGGTTCGAGACCTCGATGGCGGTCCAATTGTTTTATTGTATTTATATGTTTCCCGAGGATGTTGTATTTTCCTGGTTATACAGATTGTTCACCCATCCATGTATTCTTTTTTAGGTGGGAATATGTTGTGGGTCTAATACCTATAGGCAAGTTTATGGTCAGTGGAGATGAAATTGATCTTCATCTAACCTTTTGTTTATATTACATGTTTATCTCTTCATCTTGTGCGCAATGTTAATAATAGACTATACTACAGTATCAAATTCAAAGAAAATCGTAAGGGTTAACATCTATGGTAGATAAACTTCATTCTTTTATCTTTGCATTACAAACAACGCCATATGATGCAATTCAAAACTTACATGATAAGTTGATCCCATTTAGTAAACCATTTTCTTTACCCCAAAATAGAGAGTTTCACTTCGGCACAAAAAAGGAAAATGCCGGGATTGTTTTAATTACCCAGGGTGTGTACTCCATATGTCACATTGAGAACTACTCTCATATGGGGACAGGTTTTGCACCAACAGTCATTGGGTTGGTAGATAATTATAGTCTTTTTTACGATGTTCCCTTTAGACCGGGGCACTATATCTTCTCTGAAACAGATTGTTTAGGTTATTTTCTTCCGCTTAAATTATTTGTCGAGAAAACTGACGAATTCTGTCTTTGGCATGATATAGCTAAAATTCTAGCTCATAGATTATTAGTCATGAGTGCGAAGGCTCAGGAACTTGTCGGTACTGATGCATATTTAACCATTCATGCTCTTTTGGTTGAATTATGGGCATATCCGGAGAACTATCGCTGTCAGGTGAATGTTCAGGATTTCATCAATCGCCGTAGTGGTATTTCACGATCACAAATAATGAAAATCCTCGCAGAGTTAAGAAAAGGCGAATATATAGAAATTTCCTCTGGAAAACTGATTAACCTGAACAAGTTACCTGAAAGATATTGATTTAAATAGAGACTGTAATAAAAATTGTGTAATTGCCTGTTTTTGATATGTTCACTCCACTAACGGAGACAGGCAAACTATGAATGAAAACAAACTCAAAGCCCTTGCGGCTGAACTGGCCAAAGACCTTAAAACCGAAGCCGACCTAAATGCGTTTTCCCGAATGCTGACGAAGTTAACCGTCGAAACCGCTCTCAATGCAGAGCTGACTGACCATCGCGGACACGAGAAAAACGCCCCTAAAACAGGCTCAAATACCCGTAACGGATACTCGTCATGCGATGATGACAGGATTGAACTGAACACACCACGCGACCGTGAGAACACCTTCGAGCCGCAGCTGATAAAGAAAAGCCAGACGCGTATCACGCAGATGGACAACCAGATTTTAGCCCTGTACGCCAAATGTAGTGATGTGATGGACGCCCCTTCCTGAAGTAGCCAGTGCCATACTTTTACTGACTGCATTAATCCGGGAGTAACATCACATGAACACGATCAGAGTTGTTGGTATCGATATTGCTAAATCAGTTTTTCAGGTATGTGTCTGGATGGTTGATGGTTCCGTGGCCTGGAATAGAAAAATATCGCGTCAGAAATTGCTGGGTACGCTTCGCCAGTTTGAACCCGGTACTTTAATTGCGATGGAAGCCTGTTCAACTTCTCATTTCTGGGGGCGAACCCTCGGTTCCATGGGATATAGCGTAAGACTTATCCCCGCCCAGCACGTGAAAGCATTTGTCCGGAGCCAGAAGAACGATGCCAACGATGCTTTGGCAATTTGTGAAACAGCATGCCGCCCGGGCATCCACTTTGTTCCAGTCAAAACCACTGAACAGCAGGATAGCAAAGCACTACGAAATACCCGTCAGCTTATGGTTGAGCAGAGAACCGCGCTGGCTAACCAGCTTCGTTCTCTGCTCGCTGAATATGGTCTCATTATTCCTGTTGGAATTCAGTGCCTCCAGCAGCAGCTACCTGAACTTATTGAAGATGCATCTAATGACTTAACTTTCACGCTTCGCCGTTTACTTTCTTCATTACGGGAAGATATGCAGGCACTGAATGAACGAGTCACCTGTCTGGATAAAGAAATTGCGGCATTATCTTCACAACAGACAGCCTATCGTCATTTATTAACGATCCCGGGTGTCGGCCCGCTTATTGCTGCTGCTTTTATCAGTGAAGTGGATGCAGTGCAGTTTTCCAGTGGCAGAGAATTATCCGCCTGGTGCGGTCTGGTTCCCCGGCAGCACAGTTCGGGAGGAAAACAAAAATTGTCCTCTGTGACAAAAAATGGCAATCGCAATCTGAGAACACTGGTCATCCATGGCGCACGCTCAGTGATGCGATGCGTGAAAAAACGTGATGACAACATGGGTCATTGGCTGAAAAGGCTGGAGGCCCGACGAGGTTTTCTGAAAACCACAGTAGCTTTAGCGAACAAACTGACCCGGATTATCTGGCGCATACTGACCGATGGTGTTGATTTTAATATGAACAAGGCTTTCGCTGTGAGTTAACTAATACAGTGTTAAAGGAAACATGTCTCTCTGAGTTTGCAGGCACTGATGAGAAAACGGCTACCGTCCCTGTAACAGCCTGAAGTGATCCTGGGTAATTTTATACCGGTGTAGTGATAAGGAAACAGGGTTCGGATAACATCATGGCGCGGGTAACTTAACCTACTAATGACGCCGGATATATGGTCGCAAACCGTATCGAACCAGTACTTGTAATACCCGGGGCGTCCATATATGGGTCAGTAATTCAGGACACCTCTTAATCCTGTTAATGTTAAAACAGTGAACATGAGGTGATGCATGATCAAAACTCGTCGGACTAAACGCACATTTTCCCCGGAGTTTAAACTCGAAGCTATCGAGCAGGTTGTTAAATACCAACGCGTTGCCCGGGAAGTCGCTCAGGCGCTCGAACTCAACCCTGACCATTTGCGCAAATGGATACGGCTTTATAAGCAGGAACTTCTGGGTATTGAGCCCATCGGCAATGCTATTACTCCTGAACAACGCGAAATTCAGCAGCTTAAAGCCCAGTTAAATCGTCTTGAGATGGAAAAAGAAATACTAAAGCAGGCTGCCGTGCTGATGAGCGAAGCCCCGGAAAGTTATCGCGCTAATCACACGGCTGAAAGCAAAGTGGCCTGTGCAGGTTCTTTGTCATTTATTCGGTATTCACCGTAGCGTTTATTACGCGCTGGTGAAGCATCCGGTTAATGTGCAAAGAATTGCATTACGAAGTCGGGTGAGAGCATTCCATGCTCTCAGTCGTGGCGCTTCGCACTTGTCGTTGATCTCTATTCACGCCGGATTATCGGTTCAGCCCTCTCATTAACCGCTGATGCTGATTTGGTGTGCCGGGCTTTACGTAATGCTCTGGAAACACGACCGCGTAATGAACGTCTTCTGTTTCATTCATATCAAGGGGTTCAATATAAAAGTAATAAATACAGAAGTTACTTTGGCGCTATGGGGTAATGCAAAGTATGAGTCGCAGAGGTAATTGCCTGGATAATTCGCCGATGGAAAGAGTCTTTCGCAGCCTTAAAAGTTAATGGCTTCCCAAAGGTGGTTATGGTGATTTTAGCCATGCGGTACGCGACATAAACCAGTGGATAAATGGCTATTACCACATGTACCGCCCTCATACGAACAATGGTGGTTTATCGCTTTACCTGCATGAAGAAAAGTGGTTCCGGTGTCCTGATTTTGTGATCCGCTACACAGCAAAAGCTGGCGCGCGTACTGGGAAAATCTCAATACGTTCTTCGGCTACCCACCTGATATCCGCAAAGCCATCTACACCACCAATACCATCGAATCGCTGAACAGCGTGGCCCGGCAGGCGATAAAGAAACGCAAAGTGTTCCCGACAGACGAGTCCGTGCGAAAGGTTATTTATCTGGCGATGAGTCGTTTTATTATCGAGTTCTGTGACCACCTGAGCGATCACCTTTAATAAGGTGGCAGTTACACAGAATTAAGGACAGGTTCTCGGTTGCCATCCGGTGATATTGTCCATCAATAGAGTTCCTTCTTAATTAGCGATCCCGGGATATGAACAACAAGCGGCAGTAGCTTTACGCTAACAGGATAAGCACGCTTTTATTTTCATATGCCTACAGAACATATTCACTGGATCTATTATCCTATTTCAACAAATCCATAATTCAGATAAATAAACGTTTTGTATCATTTTAGCCAAATAAACACTTTCTGTTTTTTATATACTTCCTCGTATCAGTGCCATAGTGGTATTGTATTGGAAGCGAACTTACGACGTAAGTATCAGCGAGAATGAAGTGATCTGAAAGGAACTTTTTTAAATAATGGATAACTTTCCAAAGTATGATTTACCCCGTATTATGTTCGGATGTCTATTTATATTACTGATGATCATCACGTGCCTGTGGGTCACCAGGCCGTTTATGTTAAGTTTTATTTGGGCGGGGTTAGTGGTGATTGCCACATGGCCTTTGCTGATGATGCTCCAGCGCTGGCTGCACGGTAGCCGTCGACTTGCTGCAACCGTGTTAACGCTACTACTGATTGTACTGTTCTTTCTGCCGTTAGTCCTGATGGCAAATACCATTATAGACAGCAGTTCAATGGTCATGACCAAAATTGCATCACTCAAAGGCCAGGCATTGCCGGATTTGATTGTTCTGAAATCCATTCCGGTTATTGGTACAAAGCTGTATGCCCAGTGGCAATCTGTTGTGGTTGATCATGGTCATGCATTGCTCACCACGTTGCAGCCCCACCTGAGTCAATGGGCGGCGTTGGCAATCGTCCAGCTGAGCCATCTTGGACAGCTTTTGATTCATGGCATTCTGATGTTGTTATTTAGCGCACTCTTGTATGCCAAAGGGGAGTCGGTGAGTCAGGGCATACGCCACTTTGCGACACGGCTTGCCTCAGAGCGTGGTGATGCAGCGGTGATTTTGGCGGCCCAGTCTATTCGGGCAGTTGCCATGGGCGTGGTCGTCACGGCAGTCGTGCAGTCAGTTCTCGGCGGTATTGGCCTGGCTGTTTGCGGTGTATCGGGTGCCGTATTGTTGACGGTGCTGATGTTTATTTTGTGCCTGGCCCAGATAGGACCGGTGCTGGTGATGTTACCCGCAACGGCATGGTTATTCTGGCATGGTGATACTACATGGGGCAGCGTATTGCTCGTGTGGAGTATTATTGTCGGAGGGCTCGATAATTTCCTTCGCCCGGCACTTATCCGGATGGGAGCAGATTTGCCCATGCTGCTGATCCTGACCGGTGTTATTGGTGGGTTGTTGGCGTTTGGTATGATTGGTTTGTTTATTGGCCCCGCTGTGTTAGCCGTGGCCTATCGTCTGATGTCGGCCTGGGTCAGTGAAGTGCCCGTCCCGGCGTCTTTGGTCGTAGAGCCTGAGCGTCAGGTACGGTAAGAGTACCCATAAGACCACCTGTATTATCAATGAATTATACGCGGTGTTGCTGTTTGCGTTTAATTCAGGCAGAAAGCCTGATAATACAGCGGTCTGATCCTACCCGCGAATAGTGGACACGGCCCTAAGCGAGGTTCTGTTTTTCAAACTGTTCCGGACTGAGGCCACCACACGCACTGTGTCGGTGCCAGCGAAACACCGTCGTTCGTATTATTTCCCGGCTGATAAAGCGTTCACCGTGGATACATTCCACCTGCAGCGAATGAAAGAAGCTTTCCACGCAGGCATTGTCATAACAGCAGCCTTTTGACTCACACTCCCACGCAGATTATGCCTCCTCAGCAACCCCTGATAGTCCGCTGAGCAGTACCGCCCGCCACGCTCGGTGTAAACGATAACATTCTGTGGTCGTTTTGTAAGTATCCCTGTTCTGCCAGCTGGCGCTTAAAACGGGCAATTTCAACGGACATTTCCTGCTCACGTTCGGAAGATCTGGGGCATTGTTAATCTTACTGCGCCATGCGTAGAGCTGGGATTCGTACAGGCTGAATTCCCGGGCAGCAGCAGCAACACCGATACGTTCCACAAGCTTCAGGGCTTCGTTACGAAATTCAGGCGTATGCTGTTTGCGGGGTTTCTTATTGGTTGATGCTGATTTTGTCATTAGTCACCTCTCCAGGCTGGGCGATGTCGTTTTCTCCGGACTCAGGACTGACAGGAAATGCATTCACGATGGCCTGGGAAGCCAGGGAAAACCGGCTGACGTTATGTATCATTCTGACCAGGAAAGTCACTATACCAGCAGGGAATTCAGAAGGTTACTGTGGCGTTATCGTATAAAGCAAAGCATAAGTCGACACGGGAACTGCTGGGACATCAGCCCAATGGAACGATTTTTTCGCAGCCTGAAATCATAATGGGTACCGAACTGTGGATACGCTAATTTTAGCGAAGCAAATAGATCAATAACGAATTACATCATTGGTTATTACAGCCAACTCAGACCCCACCAATATAACGGTGGCTTAACACCCAATGAATCAGAGCGATTGTTCTGGAAAACTCTAAAGCTGTGGCCAGTTTTTGTTGGCCACTTCAATGTCAGGGAATTGGCACTCGGGGTTTATACGCGCTGCGGCAGAAAAATGTCACAGCACCGCTGTAAGTTCGGGTTAGCTAATCTATTGACATATTGTGTTTTTATTTCAGCAATGTTTATCGCCTCTCATATGAGACTTTATTTATATCTGCCGGTGAATATACTGCGCGGATTCTGAGCTACGCTTATATTCTATAGATAATGTAACGATAAACTTCAGTAATTCAGAGAACCGTACTTACTGGTGAGTGGGTTAGCCCTCGCACAGTAAGTTATTCAATCATTAACACAGAATCAGGTAATACTATGAACCGCAAAACTCTATTAAGTTTCACGCTGTCAGCCTTGCTGGCAGGAGCTGCCTGCGGTGCGCAGGCGGAAGACGGTACCATCACCTTCACGGGTGCCATTGAAGATGGTACCTGTGCCATTGCAACCGATAGCCAGGCCATTGATGTGGATTTCGGGTCGGTAAGTACTACAAACAATGCTGATGGCGTTGTATCAAAATTGTTTAAGATAAATCTTAGTGATTGTCCGGCAAGTGTGACTGCTGCTGTGTTTTCTTGGGCTGGAGATACCTCAGCAACCGGCAATACTCAGAAGTTAAATATGTATCAGGATGGTACTGCTCTACAAGGAGGATTTAACGCTTGGAGTATTAAAGAAGGGGATGTGGCAAGTACAGGAGGATCTGGTGGTACATACGTTTTATTTGATAACACTCCTGGAACGCCGCTGCCACTCACCCCAGGCGATAACTCAATACCATATACTGCAATGATTCGACATTCTGGAGCGACCATGCCACCGGTTGGTGAACTGACTGGCGATGCTACCTATTCTGTGACTTATAACTAATACTTACCGGAAATTAATTAAAATGAAAAAGATTTTTGCGACAACGTTAATTGCCGGTACCGTTCTGGCAGGTTTCAGTAATATGGCCATGGCCGACGGCGGCTCTGTTCACCTTCATGCTCTGGTGCAGGCGAATTCCTGTACTGTCAGCAATGACACCCGCGACATGACGGTGGATATGGGCACCATTGCCCGCGGCACGCTGACCGGTAAAGGCTCCGAGTCCGCGCGTGTGCCGTTCACCATTAAACTGGTGGACTGCCCGGCGGCCACGACCTCGGTGGGCTTCACGACCGCAGGTGCGACACACGGCACTGCAGACAGTGACGATAGCACCCTGTATAAACTGGATGATGCTTCACTGGCTAAAGGTGTGGGTATTGCTATTTATGATGCGGCTTCAGCCGGTGCCAAAATTCTGCCGAACAGCGCTGCGACCGCGACCTATCCGGTGACCAGTGGTGCGGCAAATATTAACCTGAGTGCCTCTGTGGTGCAGAGTAGTGACACCCTGATTGGCGGTGACTTCTCCGCCGTGACCGGTTTCTCGATTGTATATAACTAATAATCCTGAATGAGTGTGTGAATAATCGAAGTAGGCTTATATTTCTGGCTGTAATTATTATGTCAGTGAATTGACCCCCGGGGTTTATACGCGCTGCGGCAAAAAAATATCACAGGGCTGCGATAAAATCAGGACTGCTAAGTTCCTGACATATTGAGTTTTTTATCACGGCAATATTTATCGTCTCTCATATGAGACTTTATTTTTATTGGCCGGTGAATATACTGCGCGCCTTCTGAGCTACGCTTATATTCTAGAGATAATGTAACGTTCAGCCACAGTAATTCAGAGAACCGTACTTACTGATAAGTGGATTAGCCCTCACACAGTAAGTTATTCAATCATTAACACAGAATCAGGTAATACTATGAACCGCAAAACTCTATTAAGTTTTACGCTGTCGGCCCTGCTGGCAGGAGCTGCCTGTGGTGCACAGGCGGAAGACGGGACCATCACCTTCACGGGTGCCATTGAAGACGGGACCTGTGCTATTGCGCCAGACAGCCAGGCTATTGATGTGGACTTCGGAAGTATCAATTCTTCACTTGCAGGCTCGGGGAATAATGTTAAGAAACATTTCGATATCAATCTAACTGATTGCCCATCATCTGTCACTTCAGCAGTCGTTTCATGGACTGGTGAAAAAGTGGGTGGTGTTAGGAATCTTATGGTTTATATGGACGGCGTGCCGATTACTAACGGCACTGTATCTTGGCAAATTTATCCTGGCGTGGATACTACCAATGGCGTCGGTACCGACGATTTTGTCTCCTTTGACGGAACTCCAGAGGTGACTGCACACACTATTGTTGCTGGTGACAATGCCCTGACCTATACAGCAGCGTTTTCAAGTGCATATCCGAATATTTCGGTCGGCGAGTTGACAGGCGATGCTACCTATTCTGTGACTTATAACTAATACTTACCGGAAATTAATTAAAATGAAAAAGATTTTTGCGACAACGTTAATTGCCGGTACCGTTCTGGCAGGGTTCAGTAATATGGCCATGGCCGACGGCGGCTCTGTTCACCTTCATGCTCTGGTGCAGGCGAATTCCTGTACTGTCAGCAATGACACCCGCGACATGACGGTGGATATGGGCACAATTGCCCGCGGCACGCTGACCGGTAAAGGCTCCGAGTCCGCGCGTGTGCCGTTCACCATTAAACTGGTGGACTGCCCGGCGGCCACCACCTCGGTGGGCTTCACGACCGCAGGTGTGACACACGGCACTGCAGACAGTGACGATAACACCCTTTATAAACTGGATGATGCTTCACTGGCTAAAGGTGTGGGTATTGCTATTTATGATGCGGCTTCAGCCGGTGCCAAAATTCTGCCGAACAGCGCTGCGACCGCAACCTATCCGGTGACCAGTGGTGCAGCGAATATCAACCTGAGTGCCTCTGTGGTGCAGAGCAGTGACACCCTGATTGGTGGTGACTTCTCTGCCGTGACTGGTTTCTCGATTGTATATAACTAAATTATAGTTGATTTTTGTATTAATGGGGGAGTATGTCAGAGTACTCCCCCATTTTAAATTGTCATACCACTATCTGGAAAAACATAATGCGTAAATCAATAGCTATTGCAGTATTCTCGTTATCGACTTTATTCTCAATTAGTACTCAAGCTGCCATTTCAATAAGTGGAACTCGAATTATCTATAAAGAAAGTAACAAAGAAACACCTATAACTGTTCATAATACTGATGATGGGAGCATCTATTTAATACGTAGTTGGATTGATAAAGATAAGGGCAATGCCCCTTTCACGATCACGCCACCACTGTTCAGAATTGACAGTGGGCAGGAAAATGCTATCCGTATCTCGAAAACTGACACCTCAGCGCTGCCAAAAGACAGAGAGTCCTTATTTTGGTTGAATGTTATGGCTGTACCCCCACAGTCAGGAAAAAAAGGGGATAAACTCCAATTTTCTCTGAATACTAAGATTAAGTTAATTTATAGGCCAACCAGTATTGATAACAAAAATGTAGTCCAGAATGCTTACACCCAGCTGAAATTTACTAAAAAAGCAAATTCAGTGCATGTGGAAAACCCAACACCTTATTTTATTAATGTTTTTCAGATGAAATTCGATAATATACAAGTCAAAAATAAAGCGATTACTATTCCACCTATGGGAGGGTTGGATATTCAGCAAACGGCCAATTCGAGAATTACGTGGTCAGGGATCAATGATTTTGGTGGTGTTACAAATGAATCTTCAGTGAATCTATAAAGTGAATCACATATGAAAAATAAATATATAAGACTTCATGTGTTACTATCTATGTGCACTGTCTTTAGTTCATTTGTTAGCCATGCACAAGACGTAAAATTTAATCCCAGAATGCTAGGTTTGGGTAGTGATAGCGTACAAGATATTGATCTAGATTATTTCTCACAGCAAGGTGGTCAAGTCCCAGGTGCTTATGATGTTGACGTATATTTGAATCAGAACTATGTCGATACTCGTCGACTGAACTTTGTTGCGGACGAAAATAATAAGGGAGCGATCCGCCCCGAATTCACACCTGAACAACTTTCGGCTATGGGGATCCGTCTGACCGTTCCTGTGTCATCTGCAAATTCAAGTGAACCGTTGCCTCAAGGTCTGGAAAAATATATTCCAGCGTCGACAACTAACTTTAGTGTGAAAAATCTCAGGCTTGAGATCTCGGTTCCGCAGGTCAATATGGATAGGGTGCCGAAAGGCAGCGTTTCGCCTGAATTATGGGACGATGGTGTTAACGCTTTTCTGCTTAATTATCATTATAACGGTTCACAAACACGAGATCTTGATAGCAATGGAGATAGCCAGG